>JBATHL010000532.1:0-11516 GCA_049666745.1 Gammaproteobacteria bacterium | reverse complement strand
GCGATCAGCAGCGCCGTCAAGTTGATCGAGCGGAAGATCGAGCGCATTGGCCAACTTACGCAACAGCGTGCCACCAATGTCCCGCTTGTTATGCTCGATCAGATTGAGATAAGACGCCGAAATTTCGATCTGGCGAGCCAGGTCAGCCTGGGTAATACCGATTTCACGTCGGCGTTCGCGGATTCTCGGGCCCAGGATATTGCGCTTCATGATTGGTTTCGACGCATCAGAGGAGTTGTGCCTAGTCAATTATTAACAAATTAACACTTCGGTCATTTGTTAAATTTACAAAACTATTCTTATTTTTCACATACTTATTGAAATATTACCTCCAGTCAATGATTCTTGCCCTGCTTAATGCACTCAAGTCGGCTCAGACCGTTATTTGTGACTCGGTAGCCGTAACTAAAATAAGTCGGAGGACTCGTAACTAATGAGCAAAATAGACAATTCAAGGCGCAACTTTATCAAGACCAGCGCAGCAATCGGTGTCGGCGTTTCAGCACCACTGATTTTTACCAACGCCCACGCGGCATATCGCAACGAGCCAAAGGGTTCTACAGTCACCTTTGGTTTCAACGTACCACAGACCGGTGCTTATGCGGACGAAGGTGCGGACGAACTGCGCGCCTACGAGCTCGCAGTCAAGCACATTAACGGCGAAGGCGATGGCGGTATGTTGAATACCTTCTCGTCAAAAGCGCTGAAAGGCAATGGAATCAACGGCAAGAAAGTCGTCTACGTTACCGGCGACACGCAGACCAAATCAGACGCGGCGCGAGCCTCGGCCAAACGTATGATCGAAAAAGATGGCGCGATCATGATTACCGGCGGCTCTTCGTCCGGTGTCGCAATCGCGGTCCAGGGCCTGTGCCAGGAAGCCGGCGTTATCTTCATGGCGGGTCTGACCCATTCCAACGACACCACCGGTAAAGATAAGCGTGCCAACGGTTTTCGCCACTTCTTCAACACTGAAATGTCTGGTGCTGCGCTGGCGCCGGTGCTCAAGAACGCCTACGGTACCGATCGCAATGCTTATCACCTGACTGCCGATTACACATGGGGCTGGTCACAGGAAGGCTCGATCAAGAAATACACCGAGGCCATAGGCTGGAAAACGACCGCTGCAGTGCGTACTCCGCTCGGCGCCGGTGACTTTTCCCAGTACATCACGCCAGTGCTGAACTCGGGCGCAGACGTACTCGTGCTGAACCACTACGGTAAGGATATGGTGAACTCGCTGACCCAGGCAGTCCAGTTCGGACTGCGCGACAAAATGGTTAATGGCAAGGAGTTCGAGATCGTGGTACCGCTATACTCGCGCCTGATGGCACAGGGTGCGGGCGCCAACGTCAAGGGCATTTTCGGTTCCACCAACTGGCACTGGTCGCTGCCGGACGCAGGCTCACAGGCATTCGTCAAATCCTTCGGCCAGGCTTACGGCTTCCCGCCGAGCCAGGCTGCCCACACTACCTATTGCCAGGCAATCCTGTATGCAGATGCCTGTCAGCGTGCCGGTACCTTCATGCCAAGCCAGGTAGGCAAGGCGCTGGAGGGCTTCAAGTTTGATGGTCTCGGTAACGGCCCGACAGAATACCGCGCCGACGATCACCAGTGCTTCAAGGATGTCCTCGTGGTACAGGGTAAAGAAAACCCCTCCTCCAAGTTCGACGTACTCGAAGTGGTTGAAGTTACCCCACGTGCCCAGGTCGAATACTCTGCCAGCATGCTGGGTGGCAACCTCGGCCCGTACAACAACGGCTAGTACCACAGCAAAGCAGAAAGTTTCTACAAGCTATCTGTAAAAACTGCTGACTCAGGGAATTTAGCGGCACAGGGACGTGCCACATTATTTTAAACCCCTGCAAACCATGCCGGGGTTCGCCGCGGTAGCGATACCGCTGCAATAATCGAAACGATAAACGGGACTAACCAAGTGGACGCTTTTCTATTGCAAGTATTGAACGGCCTGGACAAGGGCGGCGCATATGCGTTGATCGCGCTCGGCCTGACACTCGTATTCGGCACTCTTGGAGTCGTCAACTTTGCTCATGGCGCACTGTTCATGCTTGGCGCCTTCTGTGCGGTGACGCTGCAATCTCTGCTAACGCTGGAGAGGGTCACTCTGGACCCTGAAAAACTCACGGCCTGGGGCACTCCGATGGAGATCCGCACCCCCTACATTGTTGAATGGTTCGGGGATTTCGGCCTGACATTAATCGATTGGTCGGTACCCCTGGCCATCCTGCTCGCGGTCCCGATCATGCTGTTGCTCGGTGTAATCATGGAACGCGGACTCATTCGCCATTTCTATAAGCGGCTCCACGCCGACCAGATTCTGGTTACCTTCGGTCTCGCCATCGTGCTACAGGAAATCGTCAAGTCGCAGTTCGGGGCCAATCCAATTCCGCAACCGGCACCCGCGATTTTCGCCGGCTCGGCCGATATCGGTCTGATGCTGGGCTTTGCGGAAAATGCCGTGGTCTACCCCTGGTGGCGTATCATTTACCTGCTGTTTGCCGGCATGGTGATCGCCTCCGTGTTCGCCTTTCTGCAATTCACCACTTTCGGCATGGTGGTGCGTGCCGGCATGGCTGACCGCGAAACGGTTGGACTGCTCGGCATCGACATCGACCGTCGCTTTACTATCGTCTTTGGTATCGCGGCCGTGGTCGCGGGGCTTGCCGGCGTTATGTACACGCCGATCCTGTCGCCTGATTACCATATGGGCATGGACTTTCTGGTGCTCAGTTTCGTCGTCGTAGTAGTCGGCGGCATGGGCAGTCTTGGCGGCGCGGTAGCGGCCGGGTTCCTGCTTGGAATACTGCAATCCTTTGCCTCGATGAACGAGGTGAAATCGCTGCTGCCGGGCATCGACCAGATTGTCATCTATCTGATCGCGGTCATCGTGCTGCTGGTCAGGCCACGCGGCCTGTTCGGGCGCAAAGGCGTAATGGAGAGCTAGACGATGATCAAATTCAATGTAAAGAACAAGGACCACATGCTGCTGATCGGTTTCGTCATAGCGGTCGCTCTGGCACCAATAATTTTCGCGCCAATCGGCGCTGGTTACCCCGATCTGTTACAGAAGTTTGCAATTTTTGGTATTTTTGCAATTGGCTTCAATATTCTGTTCGGTCTGACTGGCTACCTGTCATTCGGTCATGCGGCATTCCTCGGCATCGGCTCGTATACGGCTGTGTGGACATTCAAGTTGCTAACCATGAATGTTATCCCGGCATTGATTCTGTCCACCCTGTTCGCCGGTGTGTTCGCACTTTTGATCGGCTTCATCGTCCTGCGCCGTTCCGGTATTTACTTCTCGATACTGACGCTGGCGTTCGCACAAATGTCCTATAACCTGGCTTACTCGGTACTGACACCGATCACCAATGGTGAAACCGGTTTGCAGCTGACGCAGGGAGACGCGCGCGTACTAGACGGCCTGTTCGGCGTCTCCCGCGGTGAAGCTTTACCATCAACTTCGCTGTTCGGTATGTCGATGTCCGGCTGGAGCGGGTATTACTTTTGTGGTGTGATACTGATTATCGCTTTCTACATTTCAATTCGAATTTTCCGCTCACCGTTCGGCATGATGCTGCGCGCGGTCAAGTCCAATCAGAATCGTATGTCCTACACCGGACTCAACACCCGGCCCTATACCCTGGCCGCGTTCGTTATCTCCGGCATGTTTGCAGGTCTTGCCGGTGGTCTGATGGCGATCACCGACCCGCTCGCGGGCGCGGAACGTATGCAATGGACGGCGAGCGGCGAAGTGGTGTTGATGACAATTCTAGGCGGTACCGGCACTCTGCTTGGCCCTGTCATAGGTGCCGGCGTCATCAAGTATTTCGAAAATATTTTCTCCTCGTTCAACGAGGGCATTCTGATGGAGGCGTTTTCTTTTCTGCCTGAAATGCTGCAGCATGCGTTGGTGTCTTTCACCGGACTATTCGTCGGCGAAGGCTGGCATCTGACGCTTGGCGCATTGTTCATGGTCATAGTAATATTTCTCCCAGGTGGCCTGATGGAGGGCATCGCCCGAATCGGCAATGTAATCAGACGCTGGCGCAAGCCGAAACCCGTGGTGACCACCGAGGCCGAAGCGGCCGTATCCGAGTAGAATCCCATGTCAATTCTTTCCGTCAAAAACGTAAACAAGCAATTCGGTGGCCTCAAGGCATTGCACGAAGTCAATCTCGAAATCGAGGCCGGTACCGTGCATGCCATAATCGGACCTAACGGCGCGGGTAAGTCGACCCTGTTGAACTGTTTCGTCGGCCGCCTCGATCCCGATACTGGCAGCGTTGATTTCAATGGTGTGTCACTGCTTGGCATGAAACCGCATGAGATCAACCAGGTCGGTGTCAGCCGGGTGTTCCAGACGCCCGAGATATTCGGCGACCTGACCCTGGTCGAAAATGTCATGATCCCGGCATTCGCAAGCCGCGATGGCGCGTTTCGAATTAATGGCTGGAGGCAGGTCGCTGATGAAGCCAGCGTTCACGATAATGCAATGCATTTGCTCGAAGACGTCGGCCTGGCCGCTAACGCTGATACGGTAGCGAATCAGTTATCACGCGGCGACAAGCGCCGCCTCGAACTGGCAATGTGCCTGGTGCAGCAACCCAAATTGTTGCTGTTGGACGAACCGACCGCGGGCATGGCGCGTGCGGATACCAACAATACCATCGATCTGCTCAAGAAAATCGCTGAGCGGGGAATTACTATGGTCATCATCGAGCACGACATGCACGTGGTGTTTTCGCTGGCAGAAAAGATTTCCGTACTGGCGCAGGGAACGGTTATCGCCGAAGGCTTGCCCAACGAGATCAAGGGTCACCCGAAAGTACAGGAAGCCTACCTGGGAGGAGCACACCTGTGAGCGATAGCAATCAAATCGACGAAACTGCACAGTCAAGCCTGATCGGCGATACGGCTTTTACCGGCAAGGTTGCTCCCGGCGTCGAGGCGGTCAGGGCGCAGGGTGGCCAGCGCGCCTTCTTCTCGGTCTGGGAGCTGCATGCCTACTACGGGGAAAGTTACATTGTGCAGGGTGTCAGCTTCGACATCCGCGAAGGCGAAATTGTCGCCTTGCTGGGACGTAACGGTGCGGGCAAAACGTCGACCTTGCGCGCCCTCGCAAGGGTGGATTCACCCGAGCTGCGTCACGGCGAAATCTGGCTCGACCACAAACCGCTGCACGAAATGAGCGCTTACCAGGCTGCGCAAAACGGACTCGGCCTGGTTCCCGAGGATCGGCGCATCATCCAGGGCTTAAGCGTCGAGGAAAACCTGCAGCTGGCGCAGATCGCCCCCCCCAAAGGCTGGTCCATCGAACGGGTCTATGAACTCTTCCCCCGACTCGGAGAACGCCGTAATCAGGAGGGTGTGACCCTGTCAGGTGGTGAACAGCAAATGCTTGCAGTTGCCCGCGCGCTGGTGCGTGATATGAAATTACTCCTGCTCGACGAGCCTTACGAGGGACTGGCACCGGTTATCGTGCAGGAAATCGAGAAGACTCTGGAACAGATTAAGGCGCTCGGCATGACCACCATCATCGTCGAACAAAACGCCGTTGCTGCACTGCACCTCGCTGACCGGGCGCTGATTCTCGACATGGGCAAGATCGTGTTCGACGGCACCGCGCAGGAAGTACTCGAAAACGAGGACCTCAGGCACGAGTACCTCGCTATTTGATCCTGTCAGGTTAAGTATTTTCGAGGCGGGCGCTGATCGCTCCCGTCATCTTTGGCAAGCCTTTCACTTTGCCAGCAGCGCGACGCGCATCGATGTCACTCACCCCGGCAGCTTTGAGCCAGGTCGCCCTTGGTATCTGGTGTCATCCTGCATAAGGGTATGAAACTGGAAATCTTCCGGAGTTTGTAAAGGATGATCCCCACGCATTAACCCGGGACTACAAAACGGACCCGCCGGGACCGCGACCAGCTTGTCTACCCGACAGCCCGGGTAACCTCCTTTGTCGAAACGTATCGTGATATCGATATTGTAGCGGCGAAAATTTTCTGCGGGAATGACTTTTTCGGATGTGGTCGAATCCACCCGGTTCGGGCTCGCAACCAGTAAAACCTGCAACTTGCTATCCCTCGCATTAACCACCGCTACGCCTTTGACAAAGTCAAACGCCCAGGAATCGGTGGCGTAATCGAGGTTGGCCGATGCGCTCCAGGCGACCGACGCCCCGCTGCCGGGAAAAGCTGCGGCCAGGCAATCCGGGGCGATCGCAAACAGCTGCACAAACTCTTCGATTTTCGGCAGTCGCCAGTTGCTAACGCCACCCAACTCGAAACCTCTCGCTCTATTCAACGCATCGACCCAGCTCAAGCGGGCGCCATCACCCAGGCAGCCGCTACTCACCTGACCGAGCAGACAACGGGACCAGGTTAGTCCGCTTGCACTGTCGCGCACGGTCCCCCGCGAAGTATCGACAGCAAGTTGCTCGCAACCGGCGAACACGCTGGTAGTCATTGCCAACAGGCCAACGACAGGTATTAACAGACACATGCAGCGCATGTGTTAAAAATCCGCCAGCAAGCGACCGAAACCATCGAAACGATCGTCGATGCCGGCCAGGCGCAGGCAATCCCAGATCATCGCCTGGTTGCTGCAGATCGCCGGTTTGCCTGCGCGGGCTTCGATTTCGCCGATGACATCCAGCGTGCGCAATGCACCGCAGGATACAAAGATCGCATCGGCTTCGGGGTGGTCCTGTGCAAGCGCAAATTCGGTAATGTAGTCCGCGGCGACGCGCACCATGTCGCTGTCTTTTTCCAGGTTCAGACCGCAAATAGATATCACTTCGAATCCAGCCTGCTCGAGGTAATCCACCTCGCGTTGATTGACTTCATCGAGATACGGCGTGGCAATGACTATGCGCCGTGCCTGCACAGCGGTCAGGGCACGAATTACACCTGTAATCAGCGATGTTGCCACCGCATTCGGCGCGCCACGGTTGAGTTCGGCGAAGACGCGTTCCTCACCGATCACCAGACTGCCCGAGGTGCAGGCATAACAAACCACATCGAGGCTCCCATCGGGCAGCAGGCTGGCGGCACAATCGGCGAGTAAATCCGCCTGCGCCGCGAGCGATTCACTGGTAATCGAGTCGGGAATTGCGGCACGCGCGAAATGGATACCAACACCCGGAGGCCGCAGTTTAATGACGTCGTCCTGCACGGTTTGTTCGGTGGCAAGCAGCACGTAACCGATCTTGGCCCGTGGATGACTGCCTTCGTCAAATCTGATCGAGGCTGGCACCGGGGCGATCACTGAATTGTCAGGCATTGAAAATTATTCCTTTAGCAAGATCGGTATGATATATACACCGGTCTTCACCCGATATCCAGGAATCCCGATGCTCGAACAAGCCCGCCAACGCACCACCGAATTTCAGGCTCGCCTCAAGCAGGCAGGAATCGACCTTGCTATCCTCACCGACGAAAGCTCGATTGCCTACCTCGCCGGCTTCTGGGGCTATCTTTCGGTCGAATTCGGGCGGCCGACGTTTTTGCTGATTCGGCCCGATGCGGCGCCGCAGGTCATCACCCCGCTGATGGAAAGCGAGATGGTTGGCGCAATGACCTGGGTCGAAAACGTTACTACCTGGGAAGATGCGGGTGCGAATCGCTGGGAAAACGTACTCGCCAATGCGATTGGAGCTAATCCCGGGAAAATCGGGGTCGAGCGAGCTGCGCTGCCGCCGATCGTACGCAACTGGTTCGACGATCAAATGCCCGGGATTGAACTCCACGACATCGCACCGATACTCGGCGAAATGCGCATGATCAAGTCACCAGAGGAAATCGAAGTCATGAAGCAGGCCGGTCAGATTGCCGGCGCGATGATGCATGGCGCCGAGGGCGCCCTCGGCGAGGGACGCCCCGAATACGAAGCGGCACTTGCAGTGATTGAAGCAGGCACCCGCAGGGCCGCCGGTTTCCTCACCGCCAAAGGTTGGGAAGCCTTCATCTCACCGATGATTTATAACCTGCAAATCATGCAGTCCGGCACCGACACCTCGATGGTGCATCGTCGCGCCAGTGTCAAGCCGCTGGAAAAAGGCGATCCGGTGTATTTTTGCTTCTGCAACATGGCGCAATTCAAGCAGTACAAACTTGGCTTCGATCGCATGTTTTTTATCAAGCAAGTAGCGGATGAAGCGGCCGAGGTGCAACAGGCCGCAATCGACGCGCAGCAGGCGGCCATTGCCGCGATCCGTCCCGGCGTCACCGCCGAATCAATAGCCCAGGCCGCCGATGAAGTTTACCGCGAACGCGGTTATGAAACCGGCTACCGCACCGGTCGTTCGATCGGTATGGCCTACCTCGAATCACCCGAACTGAAACATGGCGACAAAACTGTGTTGCAGGCGGGCATGACTTTCGCGGTCGATGGCGGCATCAGTGTCGACGGCAGACTCGGTGGACGCATCGGTGATTCGATCGTCGTCACCGAGACCGGTTCCGAGTACATCACCGAGTACCCCCGAGAAATTCTTACCGTAAATCGATAATTCAAAAACCTGAGGAGTCCGCCATGAGCATCACCCGCCATCATACCAATCAACGCATGAGCCAGATCGTCGTTCACGGCGACACCGTTTACCTCGCCGGCCAGGTAGCCGCTGATGCCGGTGCGGACATTAGCGTGCAGACCCAACAGGTGTTAGAGAAGATTGATACCCTGCTGGCGGAAGCCGGTTCCGACAAGAGCAAAATCCTTTCCGCGCAGATCTGGATCGCCAGCATGGGCCATTTCGCGCAAATGAACGAAGTCTGGGATGCCTGGGTCCCCTCGGGACATGCGCCGGCACGCGCCTGTATCGAGGCGCGCCTGGCGAGTCCTGACCTGCTGGTCGAAGTGGGCATCATCGCTGGCTGTTAGTTGGCGAAATCAATTTCTCACAACAGGTCGACGGTGTCCGCGCCGTCGGCATATAAAATTTAGTTATGTACATATTAGACTTCGGCACTAATTGCGTTTATCCTGACTCGCACAAAATCTTTGCGCCGATACAGACAGCCACCAGGCAGTCGATAAACGGCCTGAGCAAAATAAAATAATAGCCTGAATATTAAACCAGGCAAGACCGAGGGGGTCCTCCGTATGAACACTGTAATGCTCGTTTCACTGGTTTTATGTGCCGCTATCGCCATCTGGGGTGTTGCCGACCCGGATTCGATGACCGGCTCGGCGCAGTGGCTGGTTAACTACTCGCTGACCGCGCTCGACTGGTATTTCCTGGCTTTATGCACGGCTTTCCTGGTCATTATGGCAGTGATGGCTTTCAGCAAGTACGGCGATATCAAGCTCGGTGCCGACGACGAGGAACCCGAATTCAGCACACCTTCGTGGATCGCGATGCTGTTTGCGGCCGGCATGGGTTCGGGGCTGCTGTTCTGGGGTGTGGCGGAGCCGATTTACCATTTCATGACCCCGCCGGTTGGCGAAGGTGAAACCGCGATGGCGGCGCGTAACGCGATGGTCATCACCAACCTGCACTGGGGTCTACACGCCTGGGCGATCTACGGCTGTTGTGCCCTGACGGTGGCTTATTTCACTTTCAGACTCGGCCTGCCATCAATGGTATCGACGCCCATCAGAGTAGGATTCAAGAATGTTTTCGGCCCAAAGACTCTAAATGGCATCGGCAACACCGCTGACGTTCTCGCGGTTATCGCGGTCGTGTTCGGCCTCGCTGGCTCGCTCGCGATGGGTACGCTGATGGTGCGCTCCGGCATGAGCGCGGTGTTCGGCACCGACCAGGATGTCACCATGAGCATGATCATCATCGCGGTCATGACCGTTTGCTTCCTGCTGTCGGCCTGCACCGGCGTCGATAAGGGCATCAAGATTCTGAGTAACATCAACATGGTTGTCGCCATCCTGATTTTGTTGGTGGTGCTGTTCGGTGGACCTACCGCCTACCTGTTTCAATCCTTCATCTACGCTATCGGTGACTACCTGATCCAGCTGATTCCGATGTCGTTCAAGACCTACGCCTATACCCCGGCAGGCTCGTGGAACTGGTTTCACGGCTGGACCCTGACCTACCTGATCTGGTGGCTGGCCTGGGGGCCTTTTGTCGGTATCTTTATCGCCCGCATTAGTCGCGGCAGAACTATCCGTCAATTCGTCCTCTACGTGGTCGGCGTTCCCACCATCGTTTCTATGCTCTGGTTTGCCGCATTCGGTGGTGCGGCGATTCACATCGAAATGTTTGGCGCCGGCGGCATTGCCGACAAGGTATTCGCCGACGTGGCGGGCGCGCTGTTCGGCTTCTTCGAGTATTTCCCCGGCACTACCCTGCTGAATTTCCTCGCGGTATGCCTGATCTTCATCTTCCTCGTGACGAGCGCGGATTCGGGCACCTTCGTTATCAGCATGATGTCCAGCAAGGGCGATTTGAACCCGCAGACCAAGTTAAAGCTGATCTGGGGATTGATCATTGCAGGAATTACCATCGCCACCATCGTGACTGAAAGTGTCAAGGTGGCGAAGGTGATGGCGATCACCGGTGCAATTCCATTCACCTTTGTCATCATTTTGCAACTGGCTGCATTTTTCAGGATCGTGCGTGAGGATCCGATTGTGCGAGAAAAGCATACGCACGTGCGGCATGTCGGCAGCGACAGCCCAACCGACGAAAGCGCGGCTTAGGGGGAAATGACAATGATTAATAAAACTACAAAATATATCGTTTCGGCCCTGTTATGTGCTGCGCTGGTCGCCTGCGGTGGGAACGACCAGAAAAGCCTGCGCGTCGGCGCCAAGCCTTTTGCCGAAAGCATGATCCTGGCCGAAATGATCGCGCAGATGGCTGAAAACGCGGGCATTCCGGTGGAACGCAGTATTCCTTTCGGGCTGACACCGAAAATCATGGAAGCGGTCAAACAGGATGTGCTGGATGTGTACCCCGAGTACAACGGTACCAGCCTGACCTTTCTCGGTCAGGCACCAACCAGCGATGGCGAAGCCTCTACCGCCGCGGTGTCGGCACTGTTCAAGCCACTGGGGCTGGAACTGACCGGTAAGTTTGGATTTTCCAACGATTACGCGATGGTAATGACGAAAGAACGGGCCTCGGATCTTGGTGTCAGGACACTGCAGGACCTGACCAAACTTTCCAGCCTTAGTTATGCCGTGGACGAGGATTTTGTGCAGCGTCCGGCGGATGGTCTGCAACAGATGAACCGTCGTTACGGTATCACCGGATCTAAAACCGCCACCTTCCCGGTTGGCACCGAAGGTAAGGACAAGATCGTCTCGGCACTGCTCGACGGATCGGCCGACGTCGGTGAACTGTTCATGACCGATGGCCAGATCGCCGAGTACGACCTGGTCGTGCTGAGCGATAACCTGGGTTTCTTCCCGGTCTACGAAGTCGCGCCGCTGGTGCGCTCCGATGCCCTGGCAAGCCTTAAAGGATTGCGCGAAGTACTGGAAAAGCTGGCCGGTAAAATCACCCCGGCCGATATGCAGGCGATGAACAAGGC
>JBATHL010000531.1:0-3118 GCA_049666745.1 Gammaproteobacteria bacterium | reverse complement strand
GCCTTGAGCGCCTCGAGTGCTTTTACAGCCAGTTTCCTGGTTGCTTCAACCTGCAAATTGGTAGGAATTGTATTAGTCACCTTGTTTCCGATATAAATTGTGTTTATCAATATAGTTCGCCACCGCCGGGGGCAGACAATGCCGGGGTATTTTACCCGTATCCAGCGCCGCACGCACTGCGCTGGAAGAACAGTCGATCGCCTCGACTTCGAGCAGCAGGATTGCACCGGCCGTCTGCCTCGACAGTTCGCCCGGCGAGGCGACTCGATGCTGACTGAACATTTCCCGGTTGACCTCGAAACCGGGACGATAGCAGACCACCAGGTTCGCCAGTTGCAGGATTTCCTGCGGCAGTTTCCAGCTATTGAAACCGTTAAAGGCGTCAGCACCCAGTACCAGCGCCAGAATCGAGTCGGTCTGGCGACGTATTTCGCGCAAGCTATCGATACTGTATGAGGGCCCGTTGCGATCAATTTCGACGGTGTTCAAGCTGAGAGCCTGCTGTCCGGCGATAACCAGGTCAATCATCGCGCAACGATGCGTCGACGACGCACGCGGCGGGTCACGATGCACCGGTATCGCGCAAGGCATGAACTGTAACTGTTCCAGGCCTAGTCGGTTGACCAGCTGTGTCGCGATATGCAAATGCCCGTTGTGAATCGGATCGAAGGTACCACCCAATATGCCAATCATATCAAGCGCGTATGTTTCCGTCTCCGAATACGACGTACTTCTGCGAAGTCAGTCCTTCCAGCCCTACCGGCCCGCGAGCATGCAACTTGTCGGTACTGATGCCGATCTCGGCGCCCAGTCCGTACTCGAAACCATCGGCAAAACCGGTCGATGCGTTGACCATGACCGAACTCGAATCGACGCGTCGTAAAAATTCGCGGGTATGACTATAGTCTTCGCTGACAATCGCATCGGTATGCTGCGAGCCATAGTGATTAATATGCTCGATCGCCTGCTCCAGGTCATCGACAATTCGAATCGACAGAATGGGAGCGAGGTATTCGGTATACCAGTCATCTTCGCTCGCCGCGCTGATACGCTCGCCGTCAAACTCGCGACTGCGTTCGCAGCCACGCAGCTCGACACCTTTGTCAGACATGCCTGCGATGATTTCAGGCATTACCCGGCGCGCAATTGCCCTGGCCACGAGCAGCGTTTCCATCGCGTTACAGACTCCGTAACGTCTGGTTTTGGCATTCACCGCGATCGCGACCGCTTTGTGCAGATCCGCATGATCGTCGATATAAACATGACACACGCCATCGAGATGCTTGATCACCGGAATCATCGATTCACCGGCAATACGCTCGATCAGGGTTTTACCACCCCGTGGAATAATCACATCGATGCAGTCGCTCATTCTAAGCATATGGCCTACCGCGGCGCGGTCAGTGGTGTTGACAACCTGCACTGCGGCTTCATTCAACCCGGCCTGCTTTAAACCTTGCTGGATACACTGATATATCGCCTGGTTGGAATGCAGCGCTTCCTTGCCACCACGCAAGATGCTCGCGTTGCCCGACTTAAGACATAGCGCGGCGGCATCCACGGTCACGTTTGGACGCGACTCGTAAATGATTCCGATGACCCCAAGCGGTACGCGCATCTTGCCAACCTGAATACCCGAAGGTCGGTAGCGTAATTCACTGATTTCACCCACCGGGTCGGGAAGTCCGGCCACTTGCTGCAAGCCTTCGATCATCGCATCGATGCGAGCCGGGTTGAGTTCCAGTCGCTCCAGCATCGCGGCACTGACCTTGTTATCGCCAGCCGCCTCCAGATCCTTTTTATTTTCCTGCAAAATGGTGGCGCGCTGTTGATCGAGCACTGCTGCAATTTCAAGCAACGCCAGATTCTTGTCCTGTGGTTGCGCATACGCGAGCTCGGCTGCCGCGGCGCGCGCGGCGCGTCCCAGATCAGCTGTATACTGACTCAAATCAATACCCGTTTCGTTATCTAGTGCGGCGCTCATCTTTTATACCAATATCACCACTGAAGTCGGCCACCAGTGATTTAATTTCGAACCAGTCCTGGCGGGGAAATTCACTGTCCTGCTGGCCCTTGCCAAGGCGGTCTAATGTAGCACAGCTTTGCAATAAACGCTCAATCTGCGCGGCCTCTAATCTGCTCAGTGCGGCCTGGTACAGCCGCTGCTTGTTACGCCAGATGCGTAACTCCTGCCAGGTGCGATCATTCAGCGCACCACTGCGCTGGGCCAGTTTGAGTCGATCGAGTTGTTCCAGTGCCGCCTGCACAGCCCAGCGCAACTGCGTGGTGGCATATCCTTCCGTTTCCAGGCTTTGCAGAATCTTGAGTGCGCGCCGGGTTTTACCGGCAAGACAGGCCTCGACCAGCAGAAAGTGACTATAGCGGGCCGATTCTGCAACCGAGGCTTCTATCGTCTCGAAATCGATTACTCTATGATCAGAAAATCGTATCAACAGTTTTTCCAGCTCCTGATCCGCAGCCAGCAAATTCCCTTCGGTACGTTCGGCGAGGAACTGTGCGGATTGTGCATCGATACTAAGGCCCTTGTTGCGCGCCCGCTGCAGTAACCAGTCGGCCAATTGATTGTCGTAGACCGGTTTGAGCTCAACTATTTCACCCCTAGTCTGGATAGCCTTGCACCAGCTGGCGTTTTTCGACTGGCGATCGAGTGCCGGGGTGACGAAGATATAAACATTGTCGGCGTCCGCTTGCGCGCTAAGCTGCTGGATTACCTTGCTACCCTGTAGCCCTGGTTTACCACCAGGCATCGTCACGATGCGGCACTTGCTCTGCGAAAACAGCGACATCATATCGCCTTCATCGAGCAACTCCTGCCAGTTGAAACCGACATCGGTCTGTAAATTCAAAATATCCTCAAACCCGGCCTGGCGCAGCGCTCGACGGGCGTCGTCTAACCAGTCACGGGCCAATAGTGGTTCGGCGCTGGCAAGCAGATATACGGGTTTAATATCTTGTGTGATCTGGGATCCCTGCATAGGTCAATATGCTACCACAGCTCTCAAACCATCCCCGCCTTCGCGCACCACTCTCCGGAACAAAAAACCGTTAAGGGATTCACTTGAGTGCTAAGGCTACCTCGGGAGTAAGTCCGCAAAAG
>JBATHL010000530.1:0-5249 GCA_049666745.1 Gammaproteobacteria bacterium | reverse complement strand
GGTCAGGGTTTTCCTCTATCGTGATCGAACTATCTTCCCACAATCCGGCGCAATGCAGAAAACCAGCGATGTCATCTGGCAGGACACGCAGCACCAGGTCTTGTTCGAGCTGATCGACAAAATCAAGGAAGTACCATTTGATCCGGAAATCCTGGTCCGGCTCAAGCTCTACGCGGAACATCATTTTATCCTCGAAGAAACCTACATGGTAGAGCTTGGATACCCCGATAAGGATGAACACATCGAAGCGCACGACCGCTTTCGAGAAGAACTCACGGCAATGCTGGAAACCGATCCGACCATGGGCAAGTTCCTGCAGGACTCGCTTTCCGACTTTCTTTACAAGTGGCTTAAGCTACACGTGCTCGGCATCGACAAGAAACTCGAAGATTTCGTCATGAAATCCGACTCGAAATAATGTCGATGGCAGCCATCCCCCATCAAATTATCGACTAAGATCGAAACCGTGTTTAACATGGCGTCAAACCGGGAGACGGATCATGAGCGAACCAAAGCTAAGCGGTCATTGTTATTGCGGAGCCGTTAAATTTGAAATAGACGGTAAATCCGACTGGGTCGGTCACTGTCACTGCGAATCCTGCCGGCGACAGAGTGGTTCGGTGATGACGACCTTTGCGGGCTTTAAGCTCGATCAGGTCAAATTCACCGCTGCCATGCCCAATCGTTTCATCACCGCTGACGGCGTCACGCGCAGTTTTTGTGGGCAATGCGGCTCCCCAATCTCCTATGAATACACAGGCCGCCCGGACGAGATTCATATGCAACTGGGACTATTTGACGACCTCGAACCACTGGCGCCGGACGATCACAGCTTTCTGCAGGAAAAGCCCAGCTGGCTGCATGCCGACGAACATCTGCCCGAGAGTAAATGGGTTGCTGAAAAGCAGGATTAATCGCTGAGCAGGTTGTCGCCGCGAGACTGGAGTATCTCGGTTCCGACTATCTTGGAAATATTGGCGTTGGCCCAGACGTACTTGTTGATCTTGCGCGAAATGACCTGCCCCGAAGTACCAGCGAGCAACGGGATTCTTTCAACGAACGCCCCTTCACCATCGAGTCGAATCAAATCGGCAACGCGATCTCCCTTTTCGACCCGATCCCCGAGTTCGACACAGTAAGCGAGCAATCCTGCCTGTGGCGCGCGCAGAAATTCAGTCGCACGCAAATCGGTTGGCGCGGCAACCGCCTTCTTTTCACCGACAATCTTCCCGGAAATCAAACCCTGCTCCTGAAAATAACCGTACAGGTTTTGCGCATCCAGCCGGTTCAGCTTATCGAAGGTATCGATTTGGCCGCGATATTCCAGCGTACAGGAGACTACCGATAACGGCAGCGGTTTGTCCGGACATTCGCCTGCGAGTCGCAACCAGACTGCCGGCCAGACCTCGTCGAACGAGCCTCCACCACTATCTTCGGTCAGCATGGTCGCCGCGGCGCCGGTCCAGTTGGCGAGCTGTTGCATGTTTTCCGCTTGCTGCGGAATGGTAAAGATATGTACCAGCGAATCATCGTCGCAATGCACATCAAAAACGTAATCCGCATCGCAGGCTTCACTGATCACGCATTGACGCCATTGCTCGAAAGCGGTTACCCGCGGCAGGTTTGCAGCCCACTCACGCAGCGCATCCCGCAGCAACAGAATATTCTCCGCGGCATCAGCCCCCATTTTTTCCACAAGCCCGGGGCCCACCGCGTCATAGAGTACCGGCCAGTCACGATTATGATTGACCCCGCTACTGCGATTGTAACGGCCCTGGTGCTGACCGAATTCGATATCACCCATGCCGAGCGGATTGACCATCGGAAACAGGACGAACTGTGCATTGAGCTCGCCTGCGGCATCGGCATCGCGTAACAGCTGCAGCAGGTGGTGCAGGATCAGGATGCCGGGCTGCTCATCGGCATGCAGCGCAGCCTGCAGGTAAACTTTTTTCTGGGCGCCAGCCGGACCGATGCGGAAATAATTGAGCTCGGTGCTACGTCCGGGATTGTCACCCACCAGTAGCTTGCTGATCCTGTCGAAACTCATGTGACGATAGCACCACCATCGACATCGACAATCGTACCAGTGACGAATTCGTTTTCGAGCAGGAAAATCGCCGCGGATGCGACTTCTTCGGCAGTGCCTGCACGCGGAATCAAATAGTCTTTTGTTCCATTCTCGTAGTATTCGCGACGTGCATCTCCCTCCAGCGGCGACATCGGAGTATCGATAAAACCCGGGCTCACACCGTTGATGCGTACCGGCTTAATTTCATTTGCGACCAGGTGAATGAAGGCTTCGACCGAGCCTCCTACGCTACCAATTGCGAGCGCACCTGCACGCCATTTGCGGGCCGGGTATCCGCTAAACAATACGACCGCACCATCCTGCGACATTTGCGGAACGCCAAGGCGCACACTATTGACGTAACCCCAGAGCTTGGCGAATGAATTCTGAAAGCCTTCGAGATCCATTTCGAGGAAAGGGCCGATCGCTCGAGGACCACCGGTAGCCGCGTTCACCAGGTAATCAAAACCCTGGTGTTTCTCGAAGAGTTCAGCCAGTGCCGCTCGATCGAGCACATCGATCTGTACGCATTCGATACCATCGATTTCACATTCGCGCCGACTACCGGCAATCACTTCCGCCCCGCCATCACGCAGCATTTCGGCAGTCGCCAACCCGATCCCCGATGTGCCACCCAATACGATCGCTTTCTTATGCTCGAAATTACTCATTTTGTTACCTCAGCTAAATACTCAAACCTGGTCGCAAACGATTCCCGCTAACCGGGACCCCTGGCTGCGAAGACATGTTATAAGATTCCCGCTCGGCCGCATAGGTTTGCGGCCCCCCGCGCACGCGGGGTTGACGTATCGGAATGACTCGTTTTCCGGACTAAATTATCCCGCTCTCCAGACTCGCCGCCATCAACATCCCGAGTTCTTCGCACTGGGCTTCAAATTCCCCTCGATATTCACCCTGCAGGATCATCGGTTCCTGCACAGCCTTCCATTTCAAACCGCTCGTAATCTTGCCGATCGCAATCCTGGTGCCGGTACCATCGAGACCGGCACGGATATAAGTAGCAAAAGGCATCGCCTCGGTATGTTCCAGGCAGGGATAATAAATGCGGTCGAAGAAGTCCTTAAGTGCCCCGCTCATATAACCGAAATTTTCGGTCGTGCCGAGAATGATGGCGTCGGCCCGGAGTACGTCATCGGCAACCGCCTGCAACGGCGGGATATGTTTCACCACAATCCCTTCGATATCCTCGTGCCTGGCGCCGCGCAACGTGGCTGCAACCAGCTGCTGCGTATTGGGTGAAGGATTATGGGCGACGATGAGCAGGTTTTTGGTATCCGGCATAGCTCGATAATAATAGCTTCGACGCGTAATGAATAGTGTGTTGCGGAGGCTATCAAATTATCAGTTTTAATTGATAACGAAAATTAAAAGTCCAATTCGAACATTATTTCGAACCAAACGAAAGAGATAAATTGACAATATGAAAATCCGGGCGTAAATTCGCAGCTCGTGTCGATATAACCATAAACCAGAAACTAAGGGGAACACTCTCATGCTTAAGCAAATTGCGCTAGCTGCAACGGTCGCCGCGCTATCTTCTCAATCGGCCTGGGCCGGTATGGCCGAGGCCAAAAACTGGGTAAACACCGAGTTCCAGCCCTCTTCCCTGTCACAACAGGATCAGATGAAGGAAATGGAATGGTTTATCAATGCTGCCAAACCATTCAAGGGGATGGAAATCAACGTACTATCCGAAACAATTCCAACCCATGAATACGAATCCAAGGTCCTGACCAGGGCGTTCGAAGAAATCACCGGCATCAAGGTCAATCACCAGCTGCTCGGAGAAGGCGAAGTAGTGCAGGCTGTGCAAACCCAGATGCAGACCAGGCGTAATCTCTACGATGCCTATATCAATGATTCCGACTTGATCGGAACGCACTCCCGTTTGCAGCTCGCCGTTAATTTATCGGACTGGATGGCAGGTGACGGCAAAGACGTCACTAACCCGATGCTAGATGTTGACGATTTCGTCGGCAAATCTTTCACCACCGGACCTGACGGCAAACTTTACCAGCTTCCCGACCAGCAGTTTGCCAATCTGTACTGGTTCCGCAAGGACTGGTTCGATCGAGCGGACCTGCAAAAGAAATTCAAAACCATTTACGGTTATGACCTCGGTGTCCCGGTCAACTGGTCGGCTTACGAAGACATTGCCGAATTTTTCTCGGTCCACGTCAAGACAATCGACGGTTCGCGTGTCTACGGCCACATGGATTACGGCAAGCGCGCTCCCGATCTCGGTTGGCGCATGACCGACGCCTGGTTATCGATGGCGGGTGCAGGCAGCAAGGGCTTGCCCAATGGCGTACCGGTCGATGAATGGGGTATTCGCATGGAAAAAGGTAGCTGTAATCCAGTGGGTGCGTCGGTAACCCGCGGTGGCGCCGCCAATGGCCCGGCTGCAGTCTACGCGATTCGCAAGTGGGACGAGTGGTTACGCAAGTACGCGCCCCCGGGTGCGGCAAGCTACGACTTCTACCAGTCGCTGCCGGCGCTGTCGCAAGGTAATGTCGCCCAGCAAATCTTCT
This sequence comes from Gammaproteobacteria bacterium, assembly GCA_049666745.1. Lineage (GTDB taxonomy): Bacteria > Pseudomonadota > Gammaproteobacteria. The sequence continues at coordinate 626 of JBATHL010000530.1, read as the reverse complement.
GGTACACCGCGTTTACCGCCTCCATGGTCGCTCCCCAGAGCGCGGGCAACAATACCGTCGATGGCGACGGCAAACCGCTCTGGCGGATGGCGCCCTCACCGCATGGCCCCTACTGGGTTAAGGGTCAGAAACTCGGCTACCAGGACGCGGGTTCATGGACGCTGTTCAAATCCACCCCGGTTGATCGTCGCAAGGCGGCCTGGCTTTATGCCCAGTTCGTAGTCTCAAAGACAGTCGACGTCAAGAAGAGTCATGTTGGTCTGACCTTCATTCGCGACACGACTATCAATCACGAGTCGTTCACCGAGCGCGCGCCAAATCTGGGCGGACTGGTTGAGTTCTACCGTTCACCCGATCGTGTGCTGTGGTCACCCACCGGCGTCAACGTACCCGACTATCCGAAACTGGCGCAAATCTGGTGGCAGCAAATCGGGGACGTTAATTCCGGCGCGTTCACGCCACAGCAGGCAATGGATCGTCTGGCCAGTGAAATGGACCTGGTCATGTCACGCATGCAGTCCGCGGACGAGAAAGCCGGTACCTACGGCGGATGCGGTCCGCGCCTGAACGAAGAGAAGGATGCTCAATACTGGCTCTCGCAACCGGGTTCACCCAAAGCCAAGGTT
>JBATHL010000529.1:0-1570 GCA_049666745.1 Gammaproteobacteria bacterium | reverse complement strand
CTGCAGCGGTGGTGATGGGTGCCGTATGGGTTTGCGAAAGCTACCATATACTCGGCTCGGACGTCACCTATGCAGCGCTGGTGATGACAGCTGTAGCCGGCACGTTGATGGTTTCGAGGTTTTCCTACTACAGTTTCAAGGACCTCGATTTACGCGAACGGGTGCCTTTCGTGACCCTGCTGGCGGTGGTGCTGGTGTTTGTTTTCCTGTCGATTGAGACCGCGACCGTTTTGTTTTCTTTCTTCTTCCTGTATATGTTATCCGGACCGATAGTTTCCCTGTTTCGCTGGAATCGAAAACGTATGCGCCTGTCAGATCCGGATGAAGGGACCGCCTCTAAACAGTAAGCCTTATTTTTTACTTGGCAAGCTTGCCGGAGTTGGCTATATTTCTTCGCATGCAACCCCGCTACGCCAGTTTTCAGCTACCTTCTCCAACCAGCCCGAGATTCCTGCCTGCGTACCCGCTGCTATCTCAGCCACTCACTCTGCTGCCGTAGGGCAGATCAGAGAATCCTGACGAGGGTAAACGTAAAAGCAACCACATTCACAACGTTTAGACCAACGAGATAGCAATGAGCAAAGACAAATTAATCATTTTTGACACCACTTTGCGCGATGGCGAGCAAAGCCCGGGCGCATCCATGACACGTGACGAAAAGATTCGCATCGCACGTGCACTGGAACTGATGAGAATCGACATAATCGAAGCCGGGTTTCCAATCGCCAGTGACGGTGATTTCGAATCGGTAAAGGCAGTTGCTGAAATCATAAAAGACAGTACCGTGTGTGGATTAGCACGTGCCAAACAGATCGATATCGAACGTGCCGGAGAAGCAATTAAAGCGGCCAATTCGGGACGCATTCACACTTTTCTGGCGACTTCGCCGATTCACATGCAACACAAGTTGCGCATGCAACCTGACGAGGTGGTCGAAGCTGCGGTGGCATCAATACACATGGCGCGCCAGTACACCGATAACATCGAGTTTTCACCGGAAGACGCGGGTCGCTCCGAACCTGATTTTCTATGCCGCGTAATCGAAGCGGTAATTGCCGCAGGCGCTACCACCATCAATATCCCGGATACGGTCGGTTATAATGTGCCGCACCAGTTCGGCGACCTGATTCGGGACTTGATCGAACGTGTGCCGAATTCGGACAAGGCCGTTTTTTCTGTACATTGTCACAATGACCTGGGGCTTGCAGTCGGCAATTCATTGTCAGCTGTATTAAATGGGGCACGCCAGGTGGAATGCACGATAAATGGACTCGGTGAGCGAGCCGGCAACGCCTCGCTGGAAGAGATCGTCATGGCGGTGCGCACCAGGCAGGATATTTTCCCCTGCGATACCGACCTCGACACCACGCAGATCATGAATTGCTCGAAAATGGTTTCAGGAATTACCGGATTCAGCGTGCAGCCCAACAAGGCGATCGTTGGTGCCAATGCGTTCGCGCATGAATCCGGCATTCACCAGGACGGAATTTTGAAATCGCGCGAAACTTACGAAATCATGCGTGCCCAGGACGTTGGCTGGTCCACTAACAAGCTGGTACTGGGCAAACAC
>JBATHL010000528.1:0-4952 GCA_049666745.1 Gammaproteobacteria bacterium | reverse complement strand
AGCGCTGTTCGCTGAGCGTTGAAATTTTCAACTTATCCACCTTGCGCGCAATAACTTGCCGCGCCCCAGGCTACGCCGTGTGTCAGATCTGAATGAGTCATGACAGGCAACAATAACATAGCTGCGGTCAGAATCGACTGCATGGAACAAGCTGATGTCGGCAACCAGGGAATACTGTGTAAAAGACTATTTTCAGTTCCGCGCATTGATGCTGGATACAGTCGGTCAGATATATCCAGGGCACTTGCCTGGCCCGTGATTAGCATGCACGCGTCGTTACGTTTATAATGCATGAAATTCTCGCCGGATCTGCCCCATGCCCCGTAACAAGGTTTTGATACCGCTAAACCAGTCTGAACTCAGTCAGGAAATATTGCCTTACGTGGAAAAGTTTATTTCCGCCGAAGCGAATGAATTGATTTTGTTTTTTGTCACCAGGCCCCCGAGTGGCGCAGGCTTTGGCGAACCCGACCTGGCTGCCGGGTATGTCCCAAGACCGGGAGATGAACCGGTCATGCCGACACTCCACCCCATTTATGAATCGCAGCAGGAAGACAGCATAACTGCCCACGTCGAGGCCGAGCTGATGTCTGTCACTGGCCACCTCAGGGAGGTCGGCTACCAGGTCTCGTTGGTGGTGGGTTTCGATAAAGATCCGGTGGATGCAATACTGTCTGAAATCCACAATAACAAGATCGATCTTGTCGCCATGTCTACCCGTGCCCATGTCGGCTTAACCCGCTTCTTTTTCAGGAACATAGCCGATATCCTGGCGCAAAAAGCGAAGATACCCGTGCTACTGACCCACCCTTGCGAAGAATAACTCTTATCCCAGCCAATGACATCAGCGATAGCCTCCCCGGGTAGCGGAGAAACACAGTTACTTTATTTTTAAATTATTCACCGATTTTTCACAGCGACTTCGTATAACAGAAATACGGCCTGACGGGCCGCTGTTTACAAAGGAGAAAGAAATGAACAAGACGCTGTTTAAAGTTGCTTCAATCTGCCTGGTGCCATTGTCCCTGCTTGGCTCCAGGCAGGCTCTTGCAGTTTCTCATCCCTATGATTTCCATGCCGATGCGAAGATGGTTCATCAAAACACCGGTCCTGTCGAAAAAGCGTATGGCTATATGAATGTGACTACCGACACCAGTGGAAACGGGATAATCAACGTCATGTTCTCCAATGGCAGCCGCTTAGACCGGGCCCGTTTTAACGCACGTGTGAAATTCCTCAACACCGCAGGAGTGGTAGTCAAAGAGGAGTATTTCGATCACCGCGTAGCTGCAGCAGGAAACGATGGTGCGACCGAACGCAAAGTAACCAGGCCACTTACCGTGCCCGATTTCGATTCGATTCAGGTTGATTTCTACTTGTCCGATCTTCCCGACAGCGTTGCTACAACAGCAACATCCACCGATAACCTCAGGGCTTCTAACAGCATCGACTACCCGGGAAACCAGTAAGCAACACCCCGGACAGCGATAGTGACTGCAAACCAGGTCCGCGAACGATTCGTTACACTTACTCCAGTAGCGACACAGACTTCTTACTGAGAATTAAGATAGTCTATGACCTGGTCGCGCTCCGATAACACCAGGAACAACCCGAGATCGCCTTCCTGCATCCGCGAAAGCGCGAACTTGACACCTGCCAGGGGTGATTCGGCAAAATAAATTCGTTCCTCCGGGATGCCGTTATCCAGACAGGCCTGTTTCATGATTGCACCGACTTCACCCAACGCACGGCCGCGCAGGTAAGTCTCTATTTCAGCAATCACCACGTGATCGGGCGCAAGCGAACACACACCACTGGCAATGGCTGCTATTTCGTCATCCGAGCGGTCACCGGCCGAACCGAACAAGGCCCATTTCTGCTTTGCCGGCATGCGCCTCACCGTATCGGTCACTGCCTCGACACTATGCGCATTGTGGGCAAAATCAATAATCACATGAACCGAGTTGCGCAGTAAAAAACTGTTCAAGCGTCCGGGATTATCGCGCTCGTCACTATTGAAACGGCACAATCCCGTGCGCATCTGCGCACTCGTATATTCCATTGCACTGGCCACGCCTACTGCACCGAGGGCGTTACGTACGTTGTGCAGTGCGGCACCATTGATGGTCATCGGGATATCTTTAATGGCACAAATCCGTTCCTCCCTGGCGCCATCGAAATTGACGATGTCATTTTCATCAATAAAACAACAGCGCCCCCGGTTGCGCAATTGGTACTGGATGCGGGGATTTGATTTGTCGAGGCTGAACCAGCACAGGTTTTGACGGTCTTGTTGTGCCAGGTGGTCAACGATTCCGGCATCGTCCGCGTTTACCACCAGCACACCGTTTTCAGCCAGGGTTTTGCTAACCGCAAACTTGGTCTCGGTGAGCGCCTGCAAGGTATTCACGCCGTACTGACCCAGGTGATCGTTGGCGACATTGGTTACCAGCGCCACGCGCGCCCGTCGCAACGGCAGTCCACGGCGCAGGATGCCGCCGCGAGCTACCTCGAGAAACGCGACTTCGAGACGCGGATCGCGCAGCAACAGCCTTGCACCCCCGGGGCCCGAATAGTCCCCCAGGTCGAGAACGTCATCACCTACACGTACGAAATCGGTTGAAGTAACCCCGGATACCTGGCCAGCTGCGCGCGCGATGCCATCAAGCAGACGCACGCTGGTCGATTTACCGTTGGTGCCGGTAATCATCGCTACCGGCACATCATGCACCGAGGCCCAGTTTATTTGCTGCGGCTGCGGAATTTGTTCGACCATGTAGCTGATGCTGCCCTGCCCGTGACCGATTGAAACGACGTCATCGTCGACCAGGAAATCGACTTCGTGCTGTCCGGCAGCAGTCTGCAACTCGATCAGGGCATCGTTTTTTTCCGACTGCATTTCTTCACGAATGTCCTCGATCAACCGATCCCGTGATTCCGCTTCGAGCTCGAGCAATTCACAGGCACAGAAATACCAGGCCGTTTCGAGCACCAGTACCGCACTATAAAGTTGGTCGATGGGTGCGGCAATCAACAGATTGAATCCATTCTCAAAACGACGATGCGTCAGCTTCGGGTTTTCCCAGTTCACTTGCGACAGCACCAGGTCAAGCTGTCGATACCAGCAGTCGAGCACCTGCTCCATTTCCATATCTTCAACCAGGACATCGAGAATCGCGCCAGTCTCGCTCCATACCAGCGATGGTCCGGTCAGGCGCCGGCAACCATCGACCACCAGCCGGTCGGAATCAGGGTAGGTTATTTCCATGATCTGTGAATCTGCTCCTAGTCGGAATCCTCGACATCACTGCTGGCGAGACGCACGCCACGTTCGTCGATAATGAGTTCTTCATCCTGATCGAGGACAAAGCGTTTTGCTTTTTCCTGCACGAAAACCTTGGTGCCCGGCATCGTTTCCTTGACTTCCTCTTTATCACTGTTGAGGTTAATAATCTGCTTCCAGCTACGCGTCAGATCATCCGCGGTTATAACCAGCAGATCCCCCTCCTCGGCATTATTGAGTGCATGATCAACCGCGGCTTCCTCCTCGGCAATTACCGCGATATCGCTATCGTCGATACCGAATTCGAGCAGATACTTGCGCACCAGTTGCGGTACCTCATCGTCACCACGCCCGCGCCGATTGCTATCGGCCTTGCAGACGAAATTGGTGAATTGCGGTAAACAGGCCTCGACCGATTCACGAATATCCTCGTCACGGCGATCACCCGGCACGGAAAATACGATGGTACGCCTGCCCGCCGGATCGAGGCGATCGGCCAGCTCGGCCATGGCTTTGAATCCAGCCGGATTGTGCGCGTAATCGAGTATGACCCGGAATGGATGCTCGTTATAGACATTGGTTCGTCCCGGACTCTGAAAGAACGAGGTATCGAAGGTTCTCAGTCCATTGCGAATTTCATCCAGATCCTTATCGAAACTGTACGCCATCGCCGCGGCAAACATGGCATTCTGCACATTGTGCATCGCCTTGCCTTCGATGGTTGCAGGAATCAAATGCGTCCACAACAGCGGTATATGAGCGCCGTTATCGTAAATCGTGATCATGTCGCCGTTGATGCCCTTCTCCAGCACTACCGCACGCCCGTTAGCGCGAATATGCTCGCGCACCAGCCCGTGAGTTGAATCCATGGTGACGTAACACAAATGCCTGGCCCGCGTATGGTCGGCCATCTTGAGGCACAGCTTGTCGTCGGCATTGAGTACGGCGGTATCATTGGCAACGCGCACCACGGTTTCCTTGACCCGCGCCAGTTGCTCCAGGGTTTCGATGCCGCCGAGACCCATATGGTCGGCAGTGACATTGATACAGGCGGCGACGTCGCATTCGTCGTAACCCAGACCGGCGCGCAGGATGCCGCCACGAGCCGTTTCCAGCACCGCGAAATCGATGGTGGGATCGCGTAACACGATTTTCGCCGATTGCGGCCCGGTCATGTCGCCTTTGACGGTAACGCGACCGTCCACCTGGATGCCGCCGGTCGACGTCATGCCGACGATATGACCACTGGTTTTCATGATATGCGTGAGCATACGGGTAGTCGTGGTTTTACCGTTGGTACCGGTTATCGCAGCGACCGGGATACGGCTTGGCGTACCTGGCGGGTAGAGCATGTCGAGCACCTTGCCGGAGACGTCGCGCGGCTCACCTTCACTCGGTGCCACGTGCATGCGGAATCCGGGGCCGGCGTTGACCTCGACAATCGCGCCGCCAACGTCTTTGTATGACAGCGTGATGTCGTCGGTAATAAAATCGACGCCACCGATATCAAGCCCGACGGCGCGTACCGCCCGTACCGCCATTTCGCGGTTATCGGGATGCACCACATCGGTTAAATCGATTGCGGTACCACCGGTAGACAGGTTGGCGGTAGAACGCAGAAAAAAGACTTCGTCTTTCTTCAATACGGTTTTTTCATCGTAACCGGCAT
>JBATHL010000527.1:0-2365 GCA_049666745.1 Gammaproteobacteria bacterium | reverse complement strand
TACTTTTTATGTAGCGCATTCAACAAGGGCATTTCCTCGCGACAGGGACCACACCAGGACGCCCAGAAATTAATTAGTACGACATTACCCGTCATTTCACTTAGCTTGAGGTTTTTGCCACTCATGGACTTCAGTGTGAAGTTCGGTGCCGGACCCTTGACCGCGGCAGCACCCGCCAGGCTTACACACATAAGCGACACCAGGCAGGCCATAAGCAGGCGCGACAAGCTGTTTAATATTGTTTTGTTCATATGCTAATCTCCTTAGAAAAATATATTCACTGACAACGTCAGTTCAAGGTTGTGGGTGGTATCATCATCTTCGCCGAATATGTCCATATCGAAAATCAGATCCCGCATCTCGACATCCAGACTGAAACCATCGATAAATATGGTGCGGTAACCAACAGCCAGGGCGATTGTCGATCGATCATCACCTGCGAACTCGGTTACACCCATCCCGCCGGAAACGTATAAGACTGTATTTAATGTAGTCGAATCGGTGAGAAATGCTTCACCGGGCAGCAGGTTAAAACCGATACTGAAAATGTAGTACGTTACGTCTCGCTCATCATCTGACAGCAGCGGCGCACCGCCGCTCAGCTTCTCGAAGCTGGTCTCTCCGGAATCACTGACTCCGTAGGATCCCTGCACGAAAAAATCTTCCGATACATGGTAGCCAATCTTCAGCCCCACAACGGGGTTGGTATCAAAATTTTCCAGGGCGAGGACACCCCCGTAGATAGCGAGTTCAAAATCATAAGAGTCAATCTGTGATTCATCAAATTCAACGCGCTCTATTTCAGGCTCGATTAAATTGGTGTTTTCATCTTCATCGATCTCATCGCTTTGCGCAGCAAGCTGGGTGGCTGGCATCATCACAAGAAATAAAATTGCTAGAAAAATACTGCGAAACCGAATTTCCATTCGTGTATTACCTCATTATCGTCACGGGTGGCAGTGGATGAAAAAATGACATACTCGTTAACCTCGAATCGCGCCAGGAAACTACGAGTGACATAGCCCTGTATACCGAGCCCATACTGGGCAAAGGTATTGCTGTCATCGTTCTGGGAAATCAGGGTCGAGTTTGGGTCGGTTTCTATCTGGCCCACGCCAAGCGTCAGGTAAGGCGAAATTCGCCAGTCCGGCAAGGGCTGCATCACCATGTTTGCCTTGATAAATTGACTATCGGAAACGGTCCCGGTCGACTGCCCGACATGTAGCTCTACCGACAGATTCTCAGTGAAGGAATATCCCGTAAAAATAGTAATAACCGGGGTCGAATCAAATTCGCCGCCTGTTACTCCAAGCACCCAGCGACGCCCGGTAAAGTCATCCTGGTCCGACTCGACAGCCTTGAACTGTTCGCCGCTGGGCAGCAGCGTCTGTCGTATTTGATCCCGGCTAGCCCAACCCCTCTTGCCATCATCGGTCTCAATCTTGAACCAGTTAGTTTTTCGACGAACTATTCTGACCTCGGTACCACGATCAATGACATAGAAGATAGGGTAGCCCGCTGCCGGTCCGGTATGCAGTTCAATAAAGGGTTCAGCTATCTTTACCCTGTATCCAACCTCGTCTTTTTTCACCGTTTCCACGGCCAACCCACTGTCATCCGCAGCCTGGGCTGACGGACCCTGCGCGACCGCAAACAACAGAAACAAGCTGGACAATAGAATCCCCTTGAATTGGTTCAAGCTTTAAATTCCCCGGCAAATACTATGTTAGATTATTAATATTAGATGATTAATTTAGTTTTGCGGGGCCGCGGGGTCAAAAGGATCATTAAAGTTTTGTGCGCCCAGGTCCAGCCATTCACTGATCAACTTCAATTCGGCGCCTGTAAGCATGTTTGTATGGTTCACGGTTCCGGCAGGAAGTGCGCGTGGCGCATCCAGTTCTGTGCCGGTCATTTTTTCAATGAAGAAGCTGCTGCGCGCTCCATTGGCAGTCATGCTGGCAGGAACTCCAACCGCCGGATTAATATCCACCAGATTACCCCCACCGTCAATCTCCTGCCCTTGATCGTCAAACAACAACTCCCTGAATGCGCGGTAAAACTCCGCCGGGTTCTGATTGGGATCAGTGGTTAAATCGAGTTGCCCATAGGGTAAGCGGGTAACATTAGCTACCACGGAGGTGTGACAACTGACGCAGGTATCGTCAAGAATGCCATCCGTGTTCACGTTATCGACCAGCAGCGGTGTATTAGTAGGGTCGGCAGGATTAGGATTAGCCGGCGCCAGCGGGGTAAAAAGGTCGGCAGCACCGCGGTTGAGTTGCCAGATCTCATGAATATGTCGTGGATAATTAATCGTAATTCGACAATTGTGACGCCATGGCTGCGGTAACGAGTTATTGCA
>JBATHL010000526.1:0-28402 GCA_049666745.1 Gammaproteobacteria bacterium | reverse complement strand
GCGACGACCTCCTCATCGGGGGCCAGGCCTTCATCAACTGCCACAATTTCACTGGCATTATCGGCGTTTTCAATTATTTCGAGAGTCCGTGCATTCGCGACGGATTCGCCAAATAAATCCGTTTCCGGTTTGATGTCTTCCGGTTTGATAATACCGGGCATAGGATCACGTTTGAGCGGCCGCAAGCTGGTATCGATGTTACTCGATTCACCCTGGAACTCGAAAGCGCCGTATATGCCGGTCGACAGCAGAATCACGACCGCAATTCCCAGGTAAACCTTGTAGGCCTGCATGCGTTGTGCTGACGACTTGCTGCGAAATACCTTCTTCGCGTAGTCAGGTGTCATCACGACATCAGCATCTGATTTCATCCCGGCAAATATTTTCGACGCATCATCGCTGGGCAGTTGCATCAAGGTACGGTCGTAGTTGTCCGGCGCATAGGTATGCGTCGAAGTGGCCTCCATTCGCGTGGTGGCACCCTGCGTAGTCTGCGTTGCGGGCGCAGTTGCAGTGTTGTTTGACTGCGTCGGCGCCAGGGTCTCGGTTACATCGTCAGGAATTCGATGCTGCGTCTTATCTACCAGTGCAAGTCCGTCGATATCGGGATCACTGGACTCCATTACCTGCGTAATTTCCTGCGGTGTCTGCTGATCGGTCACCGAGGTGCGCCCGGTTAAATTGGTGTCATCCCGGTCCACCAGCAGCAACGACAGATCCTCGTCATCGTTGGTATCCTCAACTTCGGTGCCGGACGGGATTTCGGATGCGTCACCGGGCTGGAAGGGTTGGCTTATATCGGTCTCATCCCCGCTACCGGTTTGCGCCTGTATTTCGGGCGTGGCGCCGGGCTGGAAGGGTTGGCTAATATCAGTATCGTCTTCACGCGCAACTGTATCCGCGGGCCCGGCCACATCCTGCTGCGACGCCACCTGACTCAGGTCGGTTGCATCACCCGCAAGCTGGCTAAGATCGGTTTCATCCCGCGCTTCGCGATTAACCAATTCCGGTTCACCCAGAAAATCTGAAACGTCTTCCTCGGCAAAGATGATGGTTTCATCTTCCCCACTTTGCATCTGCGAGCTTAAAGAGGGCGTCCGGGTTTGGGTCGAATCGGGAATCTCAATTTCGGTGTCGTCAGCTTCCTCACGCTCGACCAGGGTCTGTTCGAGCCGGGTCCGCATTTCGGAACTATCGAGCTCGGTTTCATCCTCCCTGTCGCGTTCAGATTGTTGCGCACCGCGACCAGCGCCTTGCTCCAGCTCGGAGAGATCTTCCGCAGCGGCAGTGATCTCCGTCTCGTCCGACGGACTAGCTGCAGAAATCTCTTCTTGCCTGCTCTTTGCCGCCTTTTGTTCAGCGGCTTTTTTGAGCGCGTCTAGCAGTAAACTCATGCGTCGTCTCGATTACTCGGAGAAAGTCTCAGGTTTCAGGAATTTCTTGAAATCCTGCAAACTGGTTTCGAGGCTGGCATCCTCGATGATGCGCGGACGCAGAAAGATAACCAGCTCGCTTTTAACGAATTCACGGGTCTTGGTACCAAACAGTATGCCGACATCTTCAACGTCGTGCAGCCCGGGTATTCCTGAATCATTTTGCTGGGAAGCATCCGACATCAGCCCGCCTAAAACCGCTGTACTGCCGCTGGTTACCCTGAGCACCGACTCTATCTCGCGAACCTGAATTTCTGGAATCTGGGAGACAACACCTGCTGCCGCCAGGGCAGGATTAGGATCATTCACAAATTGCAATATGCGGGTAATGGTTGGACGTATATTAAGCAGGACCTCCCTGTCCTTGGTGATAAAAGGGGTCACATTCATGACAAATCCAACCGGTACCGTTTTCGCGGTAGTATTGAAAGTATTGGTTACTATGGCGGCGTCCCCGCTGACATTACTGGTTGCATCTATTTCAAAATAAACCACGTTATCCGCGACCTTAAGTATCGAAGTCTGGTTGTTTAATGCCATGATTTTCGGGCTCGACATGACGGAAACATCACCAAAAGTATCCAGCGCCCTGAGTGCGCCGGAAATGGTTCGATCCGAGTTTGAATCAAAATAGGAGAGTGCCGTAACCGGCCCTACGTCAAGCCCGGGCAGGGTGGTTGTCGAGCCCAGCAGGTTTTGCCCTATGCTCCAGCCATCGCCGTCGGCGATTCTTGCCCAGTCGACCCCGGCCTGGAATTCATCGTTCAGCTTAACCTCGACCACGGTGGCCTCGATCAACACCTGGCGGCGAGCACTACCGACTACCGCATCAATAAATCGCTGAACACTTTCGTGCCCCGCGGAACTGGTAAATACCGAAATGGTTCCCGATTCACGATTGGAGATTACCTCGCCATCGACCCCATTAATTTTAGACAAGGCTTCGACATTTGTTTCCAGCGACTGCCAGAAATCGTTACTTGACGAGTTAGTGACAGTAGTCTCTGAACCGCCAGTGGCGCCTCCTTCTTCTCCTTCTTCACTCAGCGATGTCTCGATCCCCACGCTGGAGTCGGTGTCTCTTGTCATGTTGAGATAATCGACTCGATAGATACGCAGAAAGGGATTGTCTTTGGCAACGACCAGGTTGGGGCCATCGAGGTAATAACGCAACGCAACCTGGCGCGAGACCCGTTTTAGTATCTGCGGCAGGGTCTGGTCGATGGCGTTGATGCTGACGCGGCCGTCGATAGCCGGGTCGATATCGAGGTTCAAGCGGGCATCGCGGGCCAGCGCGAAGAGCAACTCGCTAGCAGGTAAATCGGTGGCGACCACGGTGAATGTCTGCAGGGGTTCCGCAGGTTCGGGGGCAGCGATGATCGGCACCTGCAAGACAACCGGGGGTATATCGGTTGCGGCCGGTTCGACCACCGGAGGCTTCCCGTCGAGATGGTTACCATCCTTAACGGCCATGCGTTCATCTTTTTCCATCAGGCTAGCACAGGCCGACAGGTTGATCAGGGCGAGTAACAATACAATTTTTTTCATTGTGTTATTCCAGTTAAAATCCAGACTGTTATAGCAATGCTTTCTGCATGCGGTAAACCGAATGCAGGTATGGCGAATTCCTCTTTACCGACTCGGGCAACCGTTCAAGCTGGTTCCTGCCACGGGACAATGAATCAAATTCGCTATAAAAAACCCGATAAATACTTCGATCTTCGGTACTTACTTCATATAAATACGTTTCCGATAAATCCAGCGGCCATTCATTACGTAAGTAATAGACTAGCTCACGTACCGCAGATTTGCTGCGCACAAATACCTGAATTGACACACTATTCCGGTTTGCCTGGCTAAGCCAGTCACGACTTTGCTGCAGTTTCGCATTTAGCCACCTATCGTAATCAGCGGTCAAGCCGGGCGCAGGACTTTTTTCAGTCGCCAGAGCCACGCTCGAGGCGGCCTGGTCGAGCGCATTTTGCAGGATGCGATCCTCTTCCACCGGCGCATTTATTGCTTCAGCCTGCGCCATATCATTTTCTTCCTGAACTACTACTTTGACTTCTTCCTGCACCACCACTTCGACCGGTTGCACCACTGCTTCGACTTCTTCCGGCACCACTACTTCGACCGGCTGCACCGCCGATTCGTCCGCTGGCACTACCGCGTCGTCTTGTTGCTTCAGGGTTTCGTTTTCCTGCTGCACTGCAACCTCGGTTTGAATCACCTCGGCTACGGCCACGGGCTGCTCTATAGTCGGCTCCGGGTCTGAATCCGTAGTGGTATCAACCTGCGCCTTATCCAGATCAGTCTCTATCGCCTGAGGCGCAATATCTGTGATCGGATTGTCATTTTTTACAGCATTTTCCTGTTTTGGCGGCAAATCGACGGCCAGGGTTGCCATCCACTGTGCACGGGACTGGTACAACGCAAACAGCAGGGCGATGACGGCGAGCAGACCGAGCCACCAGAAAATACGCGATTTGCTGCGCGTCGGCTCCTGATTAAAAGCGCTATCGTTCACGGCTGCGGTAACATGCTTCGAGGTGAGATTGTGGGTACCCTCGGCAAACGCCGATAGCAGGATCTTGTCGGCAATAATGTTAATCCGACGCAACAGACCCTCGGAATGCTGTTCAACCTTTTTGGCCACCGCGGTATTGATTAACTCCGGCCCGGTGTAACCGACTTCACGCATGCGAAAGTTCAGGTAATTATGAATTTCATTCTGGGTCAGTGCCGCGAGTTCGAAATTGTGAGTAATACGTTCACGCAGTTGACGGATCGACTGTTCGGACAAATTCTGATCGAGTTCGGGTTGACCAAACAGAATAATCTGCAGCAGTTTGTTTTCGTCGGTTTCGAGATTCGATAACAGGCGGATTTCCTCGAGCGTATCCAGCGGCATTCCCTGCGCTTCCTCGATGAACAACACCACCTGCTTGTTTTCCATATGTCGTTGCAACAGGTAATCCTGCAGCAAATGCATGACTTCATGCTTGGAAGCCTGCTTGGTTACCTGCAACGACAATTCATGCGCGATGACGAACAGGATGTCTTCCGCTGACACGCTGGGGTTGGCGATATAGACAATTTCTACCGTATCGGGCAACTTAAGCTGCAGCATACGGCATAACATGGTTTTGCCGCTGCCCACTTCACCAACTACCTTGATGATGCCTTCGCCACGGTGGATCGCATAAACCAGTGCCGCGAGGATATCACCGCGCTTGCCACCATCGTAAAACAGGCTGGTGTCGGGGGTAATTTTGAATGGCGGTCGCTCGAGACCGAAATAATCTTCGTACATGACTTAATCCCTGTCTTCCAGCCGATCCATGCGGCCGTACAAAGTAGTGCGGTTGATACCCAGCATTGCAGCCGCTTTACTGACATTGCCCGCGTACTCGCGCATCGCCAGATCGATGGCCTTTCTCTCGACCAGCTTGAGCAGTTGATCAAGCTGAAAATCAGTTTGATGCAATGCTTCGCTAAGCCAGTCTTCGCTGGTTGACGTGTCGTCGTGTCGTTGTAGTCCTGACATTTCCCTCTTCAGCACCTCCGCCTTGATCGTCTGTCCCGGATACTTCGCTGAAAGCCTGATTATTATATTACGTAATTCTCGCACATTCCCCGGAAAAGTATAATTATTCCAAAGCTTTAGCGCTTCGTCATCGAACTGGAAAGTAGCCACTTCTGCGGCCACCTGCTGCATGAAATAGTCCAATAACTCATGCTTGTCCTCATTGCGCTCATGCAGCGAGGGCACACGCACAGTCAGCACGCTAAGCCGATGGTACAAATCTTCGCGGAAAAGCCCGTTTTTGATCGCGGCGAATATATCCTTGTTAGTGGCGGCAAGGACGCGCGCTGACGAGTGTCGTGGCTGGGTTTCGCCGAGCCGGTAATATTCGCCGTTCTCAAGCACACGTAACAGTTTGGCCTGCAAATCCTGGGGCAGGTCGGCCACTTCATCGAGCAACAACGTGCCGGAACCCACCTCTGCGAAAAAACCTTTTTTGGTATCGGTGGCGCCGGTAAACGCTCCCTTGAGGTGTCCAAACAACTGTGACTCGAGCAATTCGCCATTGAAGGCCGCGCAGTTCAGGGTCAGGAACGGTTCCTGCCTGCGTGAACTGCACAGGTGCAAGTTACGCGCGGTGACTTCCTTGCCGCTACCCGACTCGCCTTCGATTAACACGGGATAGGGAGAATCGGCAATCTGGCGGATCTGCATGCGTAATAATTCGATTTCCTCGCTGGAACCGATAATGCCCTCGATATCACCATGTCCGATGTCGGCGCCACCCCCGGCAACAATCTGCTTCTTCAGGCGCACCTTGATTTCTGCAATGTCGCAGGGTTTGGAAATAAAATCGACGGCGCCGTCTTCCTTGGCCTGGAACACATGCCGCTTGTTGTCCTGCCCGGATAAAACCAGCACCCGGGTGGTCGGATGCATTTGCGATATTTTGCGAATCACCGCGAGCCCTTCATCGGGACGGTGGGTATTGGGAGGCAAGCCCAGATCTACCAGCGCCAGGGTCGGCGAATCCGACATCCTGTCAATCAGCGCAAAGCTCGAGGTACGATCCGAGGCACGCTCGATCTGGTATTCCTCACCCAGCACATACTCGAGGCTGTCGGCGATAATTGCATCATCGTCGACTAACAACAGTGTCGGTTTTTTTTCACTGTTTAACGGCATTCAAGAATAACCCGGCGTCTAATCAATCAAGTATAGTGTCTAAATTTCAACAACTCAAATAATACTTTAATTTTGATTAGGAACTAATTGAAATATAAAGAGAAAATTCATTCTCTGAAATTATGATGCAGGGAGTTTATCGGTAAAACACCGACATCACTGTTAAACACTTCAAGCTTTTACAAATTCCTTTACCGGCCTGGAATCGTCAGTGCGTGGTAAAGCCTTCGACCAGCGTATAGTCGTCGCGCTCGCGCTGCACCCGTCAGGGTGGATCGAGTGAAACTGTCGCCTGGATACGGCGCTGCACGTAATCGAGCGAACCAAATACGCCACTACTTGCAATCGCGGTAAGCCGATACGTCGTAATCGCTGTCACGCCCTCGGTGTGGGTGGTCGCACCGCATTGAACCTCGACACTGAAATTATCCAGGGTTGGGCGCGCGATGGTGAAGGTGGTCGAGGCAGCACAACTACTATTGACGATCGATTCGTGAATGCCCCACTCAAGGCCGCTGCGCGCAGCCTGCATCGCGCGTGCGCCCTGGACTCCGTACACCAGCGTTGTTTGTTGCGCGACACGGATATTGGTAATGAAAACCACCAACGCCGCCACCGCGACCAGTAGAAAGATCGCAGCGATCAGGGTGAATCCACGCTGGTCGGGAATTCTTCTCATGGCACATTCACCACGTGTACCTGGTGTAGCAGGTTAATATTTTCGCCACTGTCCCCCAGGGTGATATCGAGGGTTATAATGCCGCCGCGTTGCGCCGTGCCAGGTGTGTAGCTTGCGTTACAGCCAATCACCTGTGACACCAGGGTGTCGCTGACAGCACCCCCGGGGGGGATTTGTTGCGGATTATCAAACCCGTAACCACTGTAGCGCAGAATCGAGCTGGTCGCGGGGTTGCAGAGGTAACTGATTGCACCATCGACCAGAAACGCGCGCTGACCGGGAGATTGCTGGGTGAATTCAAATGGTGTTGAAAGACTTATCTGGTCTTCCTGGTTCGGTCCCGGGTTCAGCGTCGAAAATGCCAGCGTTGTACCGGCATCGGTGATGATGCCTCGCTTGTCAACATCGACGGCTTCGGCGTAAATATTGACCGAGGTGTTATAAATGACGAGCCGATTGTTCGGGTTAAAGACTGCCGGATTATTAAGCCCGCCAAGCAGGTTAAAGACCGCATCCGGAGCAGTAAAATCAAGCACGAAATCGGGGTCTGCCAGGTAAGCGCCACCGTATTCATCGCGGTAACGGGCACCATCCACAATATTCACCATTTCCAGTGCAAAGCCGGCCCCGGCAGGCGCTATACGGACGCTATTAGGCAAGGCCCGGTGCAGGTCACGCGCAATCTGGCGCAACGCCATTTCACCCTGGTCGACCAGCTGCTGACGCCGAACCTGGGCATCATAGGCTTCGATTGGATTCAGGATCAACAGCCCAGCGCCACCCGCCAGCAAGCCGAGCAGTACGATAACTACGATCAACTCGATCAGCGAAAAGCCGGCATGAAGAACAGGTGATTTCATGGGTATCGGGAGCGGTAACCGCTCAGCAGAATATCCGCAATTGCCGGATGCGTAACGGTGACATCAACCCGCATCGCTGCACCCGCGGGAACTGTATTCAGGGCATCACCCACAACTACGACAGTGACTCCATATGCGCTTAGCGCGGCAACCGGGTTATTATTCTGATCACGCACCTGGTTGGTGCCGAGACTGTTGTAATCCTGTACATCATCATAGTTCGGGCGCGTCTCACCTGCTTCAGCGGCGCCTGATTCAGCGACCTGGGGATCCTCGAAGGCGCGCAGCATTATCTCTTCCATGTAGGCTTCGGCGATGGTAGTCGCCTGTTGCTGGATCACCGGATCCGCGCTACCGCGAATCATGTTGCTGAACACGCTCAGCAAGGCGGTAGCGGAAATGCCAATCACGATGATGGTGACAATAATTTCGATCAGCGTAAAAGCCGATTGACTGCGTTTCCTTGCACTGAATCCGAAATTGTCAGCAGGATTGCGCACGGACTAAATCACCTCCACCAGGCCGGTGCTGGCATGCACTCGAAAACTGTAGGTAGTCGAGCCGTCGCTGAGGCTGAAATCCGACGTCACACCTTCACGCTGGCCGCGCGCATCGAAGGTGATACTGCCCGCAGTCAGGGTAAATCCAGGCGGAATATTTGTGCTCTGATAATTATTGCTGCGATTAGCCGGATTGGCCACCGGGTTGCTGAAATTGTCGGCTGTGCAGGCCGTCGACTGGCGCAGCTGATAACTGTTCGCGGTGGTAATCACGCGCACATCGCAACCGCTGCTGATGGCCAGTTTTTGTGCAAATCGCACCGCGGTCACGGTATCGTCGAAAAACCCGCGTGCGACGAACAGGTTCTGATCGGTAAAGCGTCCGAGCGCAACAATACCCAGTATTCCAAGCAGCACGATAACGCTGATCAGCTCGATCAGAGAAAACCCTGAATTGTGATAATTCTTTACTACAATCATGTCATTCTGATCATGTTTTTTGACTTGCAACTAGTATAAACCACTACTATAAATACATTGTGAATCATTTAGTTATAGAACAACTTGGGCAGTTTACTTTAATCCCATCTATAATCAGAAAATCATCCAATATTATTGCTCTACGGTAGGGAGTTTAGAACATGTATAAGTCACAAAAAGGTTTCACGCTGGTAGAGCTGGTGGTCGTCATCGTTCTGCTGGGCATTTTAGGGGTTACCGCCCTGGGTAAATTCCAGGATCTGTCGGGAGATGCTTCCGATGCCGCGAATAGCGGTGTTGCCGCGGAAATTTCCTCCGCTGCCGCGATCAATTACGCCACCGAAATCGTCAACGGTAGCGGGGTCGCGATGACTGCCGCCAACGATGACTGTCTCGAAGCCAGCCTGCAGGGGTTGTTTCAATCGGATACTTTTCCTGCCGGCCATGATAGCGCAATTGGCAATGGCAACGTCTGTGCAGCAGCTGGTGACACCTATACCTGCACAATCTCGGATACCAGGGGTCTTGGTGTGGCTGCGACCGCCACTGTAATCTGCACTGGTCCATAAGCAGAGAAATAATCCAGCAATGAAAAGCCCGCGTCAGTCGCGGGTTTTTTTTGCCCGCCGCCTGACGGTTCTACCAGGGTTTATCGATTTTGACGAAGCGCAGGCCCTGAAACTTGTCGCTTGCCGATTCAAATGATCCCGACTGGTTGTTATCCTGGTAGTTCAGCACAATTTTAAAGTAATAGTCGGCATCACTAAACAAGGATTTATAAATCAGGATTTTACGATGGGTCAGGTAGTACCAACCAGGTGCCTGATCTTCATCCAGGTCGCGATCAGTTTCACCAACGTATGTGGTCGGTAAAATCCCGTATTCCGCAAGATGAACAAACGGGTTCCCGCCATCGAGATCGTTCAGCTCGTTTAATCGATTATTTACCGCATAGGTAGCAAACACGACCGCAAGTGAACTGTCGATAACCTTCCTGGTTTGCAGGATCGAGGTACGCTCGAACTCTCTTTCAGTATCTTCAAGATAAGAAAAGAATATTGAAACCAGGGTTACGATCAGGATGATCATGATACTGAGGCGAAATACAATTGCCCCCGGGTGGGAGCCGATGGTGCTCATCGTCCCGCGAGTTGCGCCACGTCCCACATCGGCACGAAGATACCCAGCGCGAGCACCAGTACCATCGCACCAACCAGAACATAGATCAACGGTTCGATCTTGTCGGACAGGGTTTTGACATCATAGTCGACTTCTTCTTCATAAAAATCGGCGATGAAGGACATCATTTCATCGAGGTTACCGGCCTCTTCGCCAACCGAGAACATCTGCATCACCACCGGGGTAAACATCCGCGTCTGGTTTGCGGTTCGGCTGAGCGACTCGCCGCGCTCGATGCCTTCACGCATCCCATCCACGTGCCCAGAAATATAATCGTTGCCGATCGAACGCGAAATCACCCCCATCGCCTGAACAATCGGCACCCCGGCGCCATAGGCCATGGCGAAGGAGCGCGCGAAGCGCGCCATGAAAGAACGATGCAGAATTTCACCGATCACCGGCGCCTTGACGATGAACCGGTGCCATTTGTAACGACCAGCGGTGGTATTTATGTAGTGTTTGAAGCCAAACCCCACACCGATTAACGCAATGCCGACAAACATCCAGTAATCGACAAAAAAGTTGGAGGTGTTGAGTAACACCAGGGTTTGCCACGGCAGTTCCAGCTTGTTCGCCTCGAAAAAACTGGCGAATTTCGGGATCACGAACAGGTTGACGATTACCATGGCAATGCCGATCGCGATGATGACCGTGGTCGGGTAACGCAATGCGGTCTTGATATTTTGCGTAATACGCCGATTACGATCGATGTAGTCTGCCATCAGCGTAAACGATTCTTCCAGGCGCCCGGTGTTTTCACCGACCTGGAGCATACTGATATACAGGTTGGAAAAAACCCGTGGATGGCGCGCGCAGGCAACCGACAGGCTGCGCCCCGATTCGAGTTGATCGAGAATATCGCGCAGGGACTTTACCATTAGCGGATTCTCCATCGATTCGAGAATACCGGTAATAGCTCGCGTAATCGGGATGCCCGCCTTGGTCAAAGCCCCCATTTGCCGTGTAAACATGAGCATTTCTTCGATGCTGACCTGGTGCAGATCAAACCGATCCTTGAGCACTTCGATGACATCGACCTGGGTTTTCTTTTCGACTATGGATATCGGGATAACTCCCCGATCCATCAGCAGGCCCGCGACCGCGTTGCTGCTGGCGCCCTCGATCTCGCCATCGACCATCTGCCCGTTACCGCTTCTGCCCTTGAACGCGTAATTCGGCATCAGTCGTCAATCTCAAGTACCGGTGGATGATCGAGCACATCGTCGGGTACTTCACCGGCCAGGCGCAACATTTCCTCGACGGTGGTCAAACCATTGGCCGCATGCGCATGTGCGGTCATGACCAGAGGCTGGTAACCGGGCGCGCGTGCCGCGGCTTCGACAAATCCCTGCGAGTCGTCATGGCGCAGTTTTTCGGCCAGCTCGGGATTCATATCGAGTAATTCATAAACACCCATGCGGCCCTGGTAGCCACTGCCGCTACACTGTTTGCAACCGCGACCTTTTTTGTACCTGTACTGACTGATATCGAGCGACAAGTCTTCACTCAGCCACCCGGCCTCGAACTCGGTCAGGGTGTAGTCTTCGCTGCAGCTCGAGCACACCTTGCGCACCAGTCGCTGGGCGATAATGGTGCGCAGCGTAGTCGCCAGCATGTAACCCTGCACTCCCATCTCCATGAGCCGGGTCGCAGTCGAAATGGTGTCATTGGTATGCAGCGTCGATAGCACCAGGTGACCGGTCATCGCCGCGCTGACACCGATTTCGACCGTTTCAGCATCACGCATCTCACCTACCATGATGATATCGGGGTCCTGGCGTAAAGCTGCCCGTAACACGCTGGCAAACGAGAGGCCGATGCGCTGATTCACCTGCACCTGGCTGATGCGATCGAGACGATATTCCACCGGGTCTTCGACCGTGATGATCTTGGCTTCCCTGACATTCAGTTCGGACAACGCGGCGTAGAGCGTGGTGGTCTTACCGCTACCGGTCGGCCCGGTAACGAGGATCATGCCATTGGGTAAGTGAAAATTCTTGCGGAAGCGATGCAGCAGATCCGGCGGCAATCCGAGATGCTCGAGGTCCAGTGCACCGCGGGTCTGATCGAGCAGACGCATAACTACTGATTCGCCATACTGCACCGGCATGGTCGACAGGCGCACGTCGATGTCGCGCTGGTTTACCATCACGTGAAAACGGCCATCCTGTGGCAGCCGTTTTTCGGAAATGTTCAATCCGCACATGAGCTTCAAACGCACCACGACCGCGGGCGCGATCTGGGTTTCCTGCATGACCTGCTCGTGCAGCACGCCATCGACACGCTGACGGATGCGAATCACGTGCTGGTCAGGTTCGATATGAATATCAGAAGCGCCGACCTGCACCGCGTCCTCGAATATCGACTGCAGCAATTTTGCCACCGGCGCTTCGGTCATATTCGATTGCAACAGATCGTTCAGATCAGCCGCGGTATCGTTGAGGTCCTGTCCGAGTTCCGATGCGAGAGCACTGATTTCTTCGGTACGTCGATAAACCAGGTCGAAGCTTTCCAGTAGCGCGGATTCACGCACGATTGCCTGGCTCACCGGTTTGTTCAACTTGGACTGGATTTCGTCGAGAGCGTAAATATCGGTGGGGTCCGCCATCGCTACCAGGTAATCCCGTTCGCGATCTTCAAGTACCAATGCACGATAGCGTCGAGCGATCGTTTCCGGCAACAGCTTGGCAACTTCGTTACTGTAGTTGTAGTTGTTGATATCGATTAGCGGAATATTCAACTGGCTGGCGAGCAGGTCAAGCAGGCTGTTCTCGTCAATCATGCCGAGTTCGATGAGGGTACCGCCAAGTTTGCGCCCAAGTTTTTTCTGCTCGCCGAGCGCATGCTGTAACTGCTCTTCGGTGATCAGTCCTTTTTCGACCAGCAAGTCTCCCAGCCTTATTTTCTTGGTGAACGCCATCAGTTCAATACCTGGCTGAGCGTGTTACTTCTGGCGTCAACAAATGCTCGCAGGCGACTATTCAAGCCACCCAGCTTAACCGCCCGCTGGTAGGAATCCAGTGCCGCTTCAAGCGCCGCGGTGTGTTCCTGCGATATCCCGAGACCGATCCAGTTCCTGGCATTATTTCCATCCTGCGCCAACGCAAGCCGGTAGTGCTTGACCGCGTCCTCATGTTCATCGAGGCGCTGATAACTGGCCGCCACAAGGGCCTGTTGAGTCACATCGATGGAGATTTCCTTCGCGAAAAACTGGATTACTGCGCGATAAGCCGCGCTTTGGAACAGCGACCGTGCGTATTCGGTTTTGAACAACGCAGCGTCGGGGTACCTTGCCATCGACTCGCGCAGCAATCGCCGCTCGCGGCCAACCTGTTTTTGACGTCTGTATAGCGCGAGTAAATGCTCACGCGCACTATAATCCTCGACACCCCCCAGTAAACCCTGCAGCAACGCCTCGGCTTTCGCGGTTCGTCCCGAGTTGATCAATTGGACGGCGTATTCGAGTTGATTGATTGATGCGGTGTTCGGGTTAGTCGATTTAATATCAATCTCGACCGGGGCTGCGGGTGTCTCGGCGACAGCCGTTTGCGCTGCCACTGCAGAGGACTGTACTTCGGCAGGTGCCGCAGCGGGTTGCGATACACTAACAACAGGCTCTTCGCCGCGCGCAACTGCAACTCCTGCGTCGGGTTCGTTATCGGCCGGGGTGGCTGACTTGCGTAGATTGATCGACCAGATCGGTTCGCCATCGCGCAGGTCCTGCCGGGTTTCCACCAGGATATCGGCGGCCGTCAGGAAATTGATATCCACCCCCGTTTCCGAAGATACGATTACAAGCTCGCGGATCCACCGGTTATCACTAATCTGCGGCGCCACGATCTGGCTCTCGACATCGCGTAAATGATAGCCAAAACTGTTTTCCCCGCGCTCCTTCAGGTAAGCAACCACCCTGTCGCGCAACGCAAATTCCATGCTCATATCTTCTTCCGACTCACGAATCTGCAGGCCGATAATCTGGTTACCGATTATCTGGTCGGTAACGACGCCGGCAGCGCTCTCGGGTTCGGGTTCGGGTTCGACGGCATCCTGTACAACCGGCGAGGGCAGCTCCGGCGCTATGCTCGCCACCGCAGGTACTGACGTGGAGGCAGGTTGAAAAATTTGATCCTGCAGGTAATACCAGACCACCACAGCCAGGGTAAGTAACAGCACGGCGATAAGCAGCAGGGGTTTTAAATCACGCGCCGGGGCAGGATTGGAAGCGATCGAATTTATTTCGATAGGGGTGAACTTACTCTCCCTGGATTCGAGATTCTTTAAAACGTTGTTGATTACGCTCATTGTACGTGGCTATCGGCTGCAGCGGCTTCAACATGTTTGCTGTTCACATAATACTCACCGCTGGCATAGGAAAGCATCAGTGCCTTGTTGCTGAGCACATTGATCACCCGCGGGATCCCATGGCTGAATCTGTAAAGCCGGCGTTGGGCACCATGATCAAACAGCTCGGGGCCGCGATAACCCGCCAGCTTGATGCGGTGCTGCAGGTAAGACCGCATCGACGCCTGGTCCAGTGGCTGCAGCTGATAGGCATGCACAATACGTTGCTGCAACTGCCTGATGCTGCTCTGCGCCAACCGAGTATCCAGTTCGGGCTGACCGAACAATACGATCTGCACCAGCTTCTGTTTACCAGTTTCGAGATTACTGAGCAGCCGGATCGCTTCCATACTTTTCTCGGGCATCGACTGGGCTTCATCGAGGAGAATTAAAGTGCCGCGTTTTTTACGCGCATTACCGATTAAATGCGCGTTGATACAGGCCAGGTGGTTTTCCTTGTCCAGCTTGTCGGCAATACCCATTTCAACCATCACGGCTTCAAGCAGGGCATTACAGCTCATGTACGGATTCGGAATGTACGCGGTGTCGAACTCGGCTTCCAGCGCATCAAGTAGCTTACGACACAACAAGGTCTTGCCGGTGCCAACTTCACCCGTAACCTTGAGGAATCCATCACCGGCCCTGATAGCAACCAGCAGTACGTTGAGCGCCTCCTGGTGGGTAAACGACTGGTAAAAGAATTCGGTATCGGGAGTCAGGCTGAAGGGCTTTTCAGAAAGCCCATAGTATTGTTCATACATTACTCACCTTCCACGGGTACCGCTTGCAGATTTTGAATTCGTTTGGCGCTATTCTGGATATAGCTGGCCCAGGTCTTGTTCTTCTCAACAACGATCGGCCGTAGCAGAATGACCAGCTCACTGCGCCGATTAATCTTCCTTTTCTGTTTGAAAAGCTCACCGACCACTGGCACCTCATCAACCCCCGGCACACCCCCATTGTCGTCGCTGGAAATATTTTTCATCAGTCCGCCGATTACCACCACCTGGCCGGTCAACGCTCTGACAATAGAATCCGATTCCCGGACGGTGCTGAAAGCCAATGGCAGCTGAAGCTCATCGCTACCCAGGGTTATGGTTTTTGTCTGATCGGTGACTTCGCTGATGCTGGGATGAATATGCAGAATGACTTCGCCCTTGCCGCTAATCTGCGGCGTTACGTCAAGCGCAATTCCAGAGAAAAACGGGGTCAAAGTTAAATCGGGGCTCGTAGTGGTGCCGGCGATGGTCGTATTATTGTCGGAAGAAATATCTGTAACGAAAAATTCATCAGATCCCACCTTGATCACCGCCTTTTGATTATTGACCGTGGAAACACGAGGGCTGGACAATACATTCACACTGCCCTGCGTACTCAGCAAGGTAATTAGCGCCGCAAAATTACTCGTTGAGGCGCCCAGGGCAAATACGTTGCCAAAGGGTATATCGCTCACATCCAGTCCCGAGTTCAGCACCACGTCGCCAGCCGCATTGATAGCGGCTTCGCCCCTGTTGTCGGCGACAAGCCTGGCGGCACCGCGAGAGATACTGGTATTACCGATAGCATAGTCGCGGTTTGACGAGAGCGCAGCCCAGTCGATACCCGACTGAAAGCTGTCGTTTAACTCAACCTCGATAACCTTGGCCTCGAGAATCACCTGGCGTTGCAGGCTATCCTGCGCGTCAGTCAGGTAAGCTTCGACATCGCGCAACTCTCCCGGCATGGCGCGCACTACGACCAGCCCCGAATGCCGGTCCACTACAATCGATCGGCCCTCGCCGGCCCCCACTATCGATGTCAGCGTGGTCTGCAACTGGCTCCAGAAATCTGCCTCGCTTTTGGTGTTGACGCTGCTGGATTTAAGCGCATTCGGATCCAGTTCACTGCTCGAATTCCCGCCATCGTCATCATCATCAGAATCCCTGACCTGCCCGGAGCTTACCGTCATTAGCGACTCGCCCTTGCGACTGACGTTGAGATAGTCAACTGGAAAAACACGCGACTGGAGACGAGCCGGCAGCACGATGTAACCGGTTCCATTTTGCTTGAACTCGTAACCGTAGACCTCGCGCGTGAGTTGCATCACTTCGGACACGGTGACGTTTTTCAGATCCAGCGAGACTTCGCCCTCGACGCTGGGGTGCACCACCATGTTGATATTAGTGTCCTTGACCAGGCTCATAAAAAACAATCGCGCCGGTGCATTGGATACCGAAATATCGAAAGCGGTCTCTTGCCTGACATCAGCAATGAGCCCGGGCACAGAAATATCGCGACCGGGCACCAGGTCATCGAGTATTTCTGCCGATGGCGCATCCACCTCGGGGATTGTCACCGCGGCAGCCTCGGCCATGGCGTCGTCGATACTTTGCCGGTTCTGTTGCTCCATCTCCCTGGTATGCTGCGCTGCACAGGCACTTAGTAAACAGGCCAGCAAGATGATACTTGTGTGTCTTCTAATCATAGGTCGCTCTCGACAGCTTTTTTCCTGATAGCCGCTAAATCATTATCCAGGCTCAGATTAATAACCTTGCCTTTGCGCACCAGGCGCGCGCTTACACGCGTGAGCTTGACCAGCTTAGCGCCCCTGATGCGATCGCCAACTGCAAGCATCTGATCATCGATGATCGCGATTTTTCGATCCTGGGAAAATAAAATGGATGTCAGTTGCAGGGGTTTCGGTTTCGGCTTTGACGCAATGACTGTAGATGGTGCAGGTTTACCACTCGCTTTGGCCTGGCGAAACTTTTGCAATGCAAAAGCAGGGGGTTGCATCGGGTCACGCAGTTCCGCGGCTTTTGCCAGTGCGCCGACCCCGAAAAATCCCAGCGCCAGTAAAACGACCACGACGAGATAGGTTGTGATGACTTGCCGCATTTAAATCCCCACCCATTCCTTGCGTGTTGACAGCGTTGAAATTGCCACCTCTACGGTGACCTTCGGATGTTCATCGCTGTGAATTTCAATTTCGTCCCAGAGTAGCTTCCAGTCCAACGACTCAAGCGTCTGCATGTATTTGAGAATATCGAGATACTTTCCAGCAAACTTAATTTCGAGGACGTGGCGGTAGAGACCCGGTGCTTCAGTTTCTTCCTCGCCAAGCGCTGGAATAGCCGGTTTAACCTCGCGACGCTTGAGACTCAGTAGTTGCAATCGCGAATCCCGGTAAATCAGTTGATTCATCAGTTCAAACATTTTTTCCGGATCGATCAACTCGACTGTTTTCACTCTGAGCTGATCCTCTATCTCATCCAGTTCCTTGCCTAAACTCGCAAGCTGAAATTCCTTCTCCTGGTACACCCCGGCCGCAATACGCTGGCGAATATCCCCCACCAGGGCGCGCGTTTTTTCGACTTCATCGCCCATACGCCGGTTTTCTGTTTGCAGAAGCCCGGTTTTCTTCATCATCGGCTCGGCATAGGAATTCCACCATCCGAAACCGATAACGACGATTAACGAGAATGCGATCAAACCCCGTTCACGCAGGGATTGCGCGTCAAAGCGTTGCCGGTATTGCTCGAATTTGCTATTCATTGAAATCACCGCTGGTGGCGATTTCAAAGTCTACTTTCCAGTCACTGTCGCTGGCGCGACTCAGTTGAAACAGATCGAAACGATTACCCTGAAAAATATCTTCATCACTGAAACGGTCGAAATAACCCGGAACTTCGGCGGCGTTAAGGGCGCTACCCTTGATCTGTACAAAATCCTCTGCAAACCGAATCTGGTTGAGCCAGATATCATCGACATGTAAGTGGGATAATGCGACCAGGTAGTCGGAGAAGCCTTCCCCTGAACCAAAGCGGTTGCCATCGACAAAATTTAGTACCTTTTTACGCGCCGAAATCTGGCGCGCAGTGGTTTCGATCTCCCGATCGAGCCGATGGTCCTCAAGCAGTTTGGACAGATCGGCGTTGGCGACCGCGAGTTCAGCTGTCATACGACCCCGATCTGCCTTGATCGCCAGGTTACTGCTCCTGGCCTGATCGAACTCGGTATGCAGCAGGAAGCTCCAGATGGCACCGGCGGCGATCACAACCAACAGTGCCGCGGCGACCTGTAGCGCCGAAATCCACAGTCGCTTTGCCCTGAAACGATCCTGGTAAAAGTTGATTTGCTGGGTGATCACAGGTTCACACCACGCAGCGCAGCGCAGTAGGCATGGAAGCATTGCTGCTCCAGTCCCGGGCTGTTGTCGTCGCCGGCAAAGGCGATAAAGTCGATATCGAAATTGGTCAGGTTCTGCAGATACATCGCCATTTTCTCGGTAATTTTGAGCTGTGGAAAAATGCGCAGATCGGTGACAGCACCAATGTCGTAAAAACTTTCGAAGTAATCGAGTGAACGTTGCAATTCGAGCAGTAATGCATCGAACACGCTTTCGTCTTCGCTGGATGTCGTTTCAAGCTGTTCAATACCAATCATGAAATCTCGCGAAACGTACAGGTCGGTATCGTGGTAAACGCTAAGCAAGCCATTACCCGAGTTCAGGGTTAGCAGTGCCAGGCTTTTTTCAGCGCTCTGTTGCACGGCGTGCAGGTTAGAGGGCACCAGCTCATGGACATCGAGTGCATCAAGCACCAGCGAGGTGGAATTAATACTGTCTACATAACTGCTGATGACTGTCTCGCGTGCGGCTACGACTCGTACCTGTTGCTGCTTGTTTTTGCCCGAAACCGGCATCGGATAGCTATCGACAACCGCGTTGGAAACATCATAGTTAATCAAATCCTTTATCTTCCAGGTCACTGCCGGGATCATCTCCGAATCCTCGACTTCGGGTCGTTCGACCTGATAAACATCACAGTCATCGCCTGCGACGAGGCAGACGCAGGACGTCTTGTGCAGGCCGTTGCTACGCACCCATTCGGTTAACGCCTCAAGCTGGGCTTGCTGCCCGGCTGCACTGACGAACTCGCTGCGAATTATGCCGCCGGGGTTGTGCTTGCCAGTCTGAACCTGCGCAACAGCGACTCCATCGGGCAGAAAATCAATACCGATTTGCGACTCTTTTTTCGCTGTCGAGAACAGACCCACGTTCTAACTCCGAGTGTTTTAACGAACTAATGAAAACCATTGCAAGTTATATGCCATCCGGCACTAACACCTGCCTCCCCTTGAAAATAACAATTTGCACAACTTTCCGGGCAAGCTTACCGACTCGATCTCAGCAGAATTTTATTCTAGAGTTTGCTTAAGAAAATCGACATAACCTATTGTCATTACTAAAAATATTAGCCTATAGTGATGCTAATTCAAGTTATTGACTAAAATAAATTTCACTATGATGAACATAGTTCTTTTTGAACCCGAGATACCGCCAAATACCGGCAATATCATGCGCCTGGCGGCAAACACGGGATTTAAGCTGCATTTGATTCGACCGCTTGGATTTGAGCTGGATGACAGGCAATTGCGGCGCGCCGGACTCGACTATCGGGAATGGGCTGATGTAAACACTTACGGGAACTATGAAGAATTCACTATTTCCTGCGAATTCAATAACTTATATGCTTTTACCACCCGGGCTCAGAAAACTTACAGCGAGGCCGGCTTCCACCCTGGCGACGTTCTGTTGTTTGGCCCCGAGAGCCGAGGGTTGCCAGCTGAAATTCTGAATTCACTGCCCAGTGACAACAAGTTGCGCATCCCGATGGCATCGGCTTCACGCAGTCTGAACCTGTCGAACACGGTTTCGATTGCGGTTTACGAAGCCTGGCGGCAACAGGGCTTCGGTTGCTAATTAGTTTTACTCGCGCCCCTGTGGCCGGCTTTCGAGGTCACGAACCGCATCCTGCGGATTCTTGCCTTCATAGAGCACGCGGTAGACTTCCTCGATAATCGGCAAATCGAGCTCGAGCTCCTTTGCCTTGTTATAGATAGCCTTGGCGGCGCGTAAGCCTTCGACAGTCTGACCGACTTCAATTTCGGCATGGGGCACGCTTTTACCCTGCCCGATCGCCAGGCCGAAACGCCGGTTACGGCTCTGGTTATCAGTACAGGTCAGAATGAAATCGCCGAGCCCGGCCAACCCCATCATGGTTTCCTGGTGAGCACCCAGTTTCGTGCCAAGCCGCATTATTTCAGCGAGCCCCCGGGTCATTAAAGCCGCGCGCGTGTTGGCGCCAAAGCCGAGTCCATCGGCGATACCTACCGCAATCGCGAGCACGTTCTTAAGCGCTCCGCCGAGTTCTACACCGATGATGTCTTCGCTTGTATAAGCACGAAAATGGTGGCCGCGCAGGAGCTCGGCAAAGGCGCTCGTGGTTGTCGCATCATTGCCGGCACAGGCAATCGCCGCGGGTCATCCCCGCGCCACCTCAGTAGCGAAAGTCGGTCCTGAAATTACCCCGTAACGATAACCGGGTAGCGCTTCATCGATGACTTCATGCAACAGCTTGCCGGATTCGATCTCGAATCCCTTGCTGGCCCAGAACAACGCCTGGTCGGGCTTCAGCAACGGTTTCAGCTCTTGCAGCAAAGCGCGAAAACCCTTACTCGGAATGGCAATCAGCAGATACCTGGCATGCTCGATGGCAGCTACCAGCGTAGCCTGCGGATCAATATTGTCCGCCAGCGTGAAACCGGGAAGATAATCGGTATTTTCGCGCAGCTCGCGTAAGCGCTCTATGTGATCGGCCTCATGCCCCCAGAGCCTGACCTGTAACCCGTTGCGCGCCAACTGCATTGCCAGCGCAGTTCCCCAGGAACCCGCGCCAAGCACCGCAACGATTTCAGTCATCGCTTAGTGCGTGACTTCGGCTGCTTCGTCATCCGTGCCGGTTTCAGCCTGCTCTTCTTGCTGTTGTTGCATGTGCTGCTGATAGAGCGCGTCAAAGTTGACAGGCGACAGGATCAGCGGCGGGAAGCCGCCACGCACCGACATGTCCGAGATTACTTCACGTGCATAGGGGAACAGAATATTCATGCATTGACTGCCTAGCAGGTAGCTTTTCTGCTCATCTTCGAAACCACCGATCTGAAACAGACCTGCCTGATGAACCTCGATCAGGAAAGCGGTTTCGTCCTCAATCGATACGGTTGCGGTAACGCTCAGCACGACCTCGTACATATCAGCATCGATTTGAGTCTGCTTGTTGCCCAGATTAAGGTCAATTTTCGGCTCCCATTTTTTATAACTAAAAGACTTTGGTGAGGTCGGGGATTCAAAGGATACATCCTTGACATAAAGCTTCTTGATCGCGAACTGTTGCCTGGTTTCAGTAGATTCATTCATAAGTTTTTACTTTTTGCTGAGGGGTAAGTGAGCTTCCTGCCAGGCTATCAGGCCACCATTTAAACTGTATACCTTGTCAAAACCGTTCTTGCTGAGTTCCTTGCAGGCGACGCCGGCGCGCGCGCCGGTTTTACAGTAAACCAGCATGGTTTTATCCTTGTGCTTTTCGAGTTCACCGATGCGCTTTGTCACCGCGCCAACAGGAATTTGAATCGCTTTGGTGATCTTGCCGCCAATCGTTTCCGCAGGTTCACGTACATCAAGTACAACGACATCTTCGTTATTCATCAGTTGTACCGCGGCGGCCGGTGTCAAACTGGCGAAACGCTGGGTCGCAATTTTCATTTCATTGAAAAAAACCAGCGCCAGTAGCACTGCAAAAGCCATCACCAGATAAGGGTGATTCATCGCAAATTCTGAAATTTGAGCCAACATAAAAGGAAGAATTGAGTCGCTAGAGAAAAATATTTAATCGGTGGTACAGAACACTTCCTGCATCATTCCAATCAATCGCAGGGTGCGTTCGTCGCCGACACGGTAAAAAACCTTGTTAGCATCCTTGCGCGACGACAGTATACCTTTATCCCGTAAAATGGCGAGGTGTTGAGAAATATTACTTTGCGAAGTACCGACATTTTCGACGATACCCTGCACGCAGACTTCACGGCTTCCCAGGGTACAGAGAATTTTCAGCCTCAGCGGATGCGACATGGCCTTGAGTGAACGCGAGGCAATTTCGATGTCGGCAGCCCGCGCAAGCAGCTGTTCGCCATCAATAGCTGTCACAGAATCAGTTTTTATTTGCTTCAACGTATTACCAAACGTTAATATTAGAAAATGATTATGAATAAACACCGGCCCAATGTCTACATCGCCGCTACGTAAACTATTACTAATGCTGCTGGTCGCAGGCCTGGTCATCGGACCATTTGCGATAGCTGCCGACAAGGCAACCAGTGAGAAGCAGCTCAAATCGGTACTGCGCAAAATCGACAAGCTAAAACAGGCTATCGATGTCAAGGAAGACAGCAAGTCACGCTATATCAAACAGTTGAAAACGATCGAAGGCGATATCGGCAGGCTCGGCCAGAAAATCCGGGCACTCGGTAAAGAGATCGGTAGCAAGAAGTCCGAGCTCAAGTCCCTGCGAGCTACCCGCCTGGAGCATCAACGCCAGCTCAGTCGGGAGAACGAATACCTGGCCGAACAGGTATACGCGGCGTTTACCCTGGGCCGACAGGAAAAGGTCAAACTCCTGTTTTCCCAGCAAGATCCGCAGACATTGCAACGCAACCTGGTCTACTACCAGTATTTTTCCAACGCCCGTGTCGATCTGATCAACGCTGTACAGGGCAACATCGACAAGATCATTGAAACCGAACAATTGATCCAGCAGGCGCGACTCGATCTGGAGAAAAATCAGCAAGCCTTGAATGAACAGAAAAAGCAACTCGATCAGGATCTTGGTAAACGCAAAACCATAATCAGTTCGCTCGATAAGCAATTGAAAAAACAGGGCGGCAATCTCTCCCGGCTGGAAGATGAAGCCGCGCAACTGCAAAACCTGATCAAATCGATCGAGAAGTTATTTATCGACGCGCCCGAATCTGAAATCTCGAGAAAATCCTTTGCCAAGTTGAAGGGTAAGCTTGCATGGCCGCTCAAGGGCAAGCTCAGGAAATTGTTTGGCCGGACCAAGCCACAATCGGATTTACGCTGGCAAGGCGTCAAGATCGAAGCCGCG
Source organism: Gammaproteobacteria bacterium (assembly GCA_049666745.1). GTDB lineage: Bacteria > Pseudomonadota > Gammaproteobacteria. The sequence goes on along the minus strand of JBATHL010000526.1, from coordinate 5,238 downwards.
AACGGCAGCCATGTGATGGCGGTATCGCATGGCCGGGTGGCATTTTCCGACTGGCTGCGCGGTCTGGGCAACCTGATCATTATCGATCATGGCAATTCATATCTGTCGCTCTACGGCCACAACGAATCCCTGTTTAAAACTGCCGGTGACTGGGTTGAGGCTGGCGAGGTCATCAGCAGCGTCGGCAGCAGTGGTGGCGAGCAGAAAGCCGGGCTTTACTTCGAGATCCGCAAGAAAGGCAAGCCGCAAAACCCAACCCGCTGGTGCAAATCCAGCAACAATTTCACCTCCGGTTAGCGCCGCTATCGATGGCCAGACGCAGAAACCAGCAAAATCCTGCAATTTCCCGTAAAATCGTACTTTCTCGAGCCTAACTTTTGAACTGTTTACAACTTATCGGGCCCTATCTGGTCTACAATACTTAATCAAACTACAGCCGACGCGGGATAGCGGAGACACGAATGCTAAAGAATTTGAGAACATCTACCTTGTTTCTGAGCGGAACACTGCTCGGACTTTCCCTGGCGGTCGGCCACAGCGTATACGCACTCAAGGATAACGATCAAATACCTTTCGAGGACTTGCAGGCTTTCACCGAGGTATTTTCCAGGGTCAAATCCGATTACGTCGAGTCGGTGGATGATAAAAAACTAATCGAAGATGCGATCCGTGGCATGCTAAACGGGCTCGACCCCCACTCGTCATTCCTCAACACTACCGAGTTCAGTGATTTGAAAATCGGCACCACCGGGCAGTTTGGAGGACTCGGTATCGAAGTCGGCATGGAAAACGGATTCGTCAAGGTTATTTCACCAATCGACGATACTCCCGCATCCCGCGCCGGCGTCAAGGCTAGCGATATCATCATCAAACTCGATGAAAAGTCGGTCAAGGGCATGACTCTGAACGAAGCGGTCAAGCTGATGCGCGGCAAGCCCAACACCTCAATCGACCTGACCATCGTGCGTGAAGGTGAACCCAAGCCGCTGGTGATTCAGATAACGCGTGAAATTATTCGTGTTAAAAGTGTCAAGAACCGCATGCTCGAACCCGGCTATGGCTATGTTCGTATCACCAATTTTCAGTCACGCACCACTACCGATCTATTGAAGGCGGTTTCCGACCTGCAAAAAGAGGAACGGCTCAAGGGCATGGTGCTCGATCTGCGCAATAATCCGGGCGGCGTTCTCAACGGCGCTGTCGGTGTTTCCGACGCCTTTATCAACGATGGGCTGATCGTCTATACCGAAGGACGAATTGATGATTCCAGTCATCGCTACCTGGCCACCCCGGGCGATAGTCTCAACGGAGCGCCGCTGGTCGTATTGCTCAACGGTGGTTCGGCCTCGGCTTCTGAAATTGTTGCCGGCGCAATACAGGATCACAAGCGCGGCATCATCATGGGTACCAAGTCATTTGGTAAGGGTTCTGTGCAAACCATCCAGGAATTGCGCAACGGTTCGGCGGTTAAATTGACCACCGCACGCTATTTCACTCCGAAAGGACGCTCGATTCAGGCCAAAGGCATTGAACCGGATATCGTGTTAAGCACCCTGAAACTGTCCGCGGATGACGCAAAGGCGGATACATCCTATTCCGAAAAAGACCTGGACGGGCGCCTCAGCAATCCAAATGGCGAAGGTAGTGAAAAGGTCAAGCCTGAATCCGAGAACCTGGCACAAACCGACTTTCAGTTGTACGAAGCACTCAACCTGCTGAAAGGCCTGACCATACTCAACGAAATCAATCAAAGTTAAACCCGGTTTTGATGACACGAACCTGGTTGATCCTGTGCATAGCCTTTGCCACCGTGGCCGAGGCTGACCAGCGACCGGTACTTTCACTGGTCATCGACGACCTCGGCTATTCGCTAGCTAATGGCATGGCGGCCATTGATCTCAATGGCGATCATACCTACGCGATTCTGCCGGGCGCAGCTTATAGCCAGAAACTGGCTCAGCATGCGCATCAGCAAAACAAGGAAGTCATCCTGCATCTACCGATGCAATCGATCAATTCCACCGCCGCGCACGAACCCAATGCGCTCAATGAAGCGATGGATGAGAATCAATTAACGACCAACGTGCATGCCTTACTGGCGAAAGTTCCATTTATCCGTGGCGTTAACAACCATATGGGCAGTCACCTGACCGAGTTCGACTTCTTCATGCGTCCCGTGATGGACAGTATTCGCGGCTACAACCCGGGACTATATTTTCTCGATAGTCGCACTTCTCCTCGCAGCGTGGCGCACGCCCAGGCGCTGGACGCCGGATTGAGTTCGATTATTCGCGATGTTTTCCTCGACAACGAACCCAATCCCGAGTCGATTCGACTGCAATTCAATATCTGGTTAACCAAGGCGCGGGCGCGTGGTTCGGCGATTGCCATCGGCCATCCCTACTCGAATACAATCGATGTTTTACGTGCACAGCTGCCGGCAACCGACGGTGAATTCGAATTTCTACCCATATCGAAGTTGATCGAAGAACGCAAGCAGCGAGGGTTTTCCGGCAACTGGCGCGATCAGCTATCCGCGTTAACGACCACCCGGTAATTACAGCGGCGGTTTTTGATAGCCACCCATCAGCGTCTCGATCTTCAAGCCTAACGCCAGCGCAATATCTTCGCGCCAGGGCGCCGCGACCACCTGTACACCAACCGGTAAGCCCTCAGCGCTCGTGCCGGCGCGTACCGACAGTCCCGGCCAGCCGAGCAGATTATGAATCGTCACGTAACTCCAGTCATCGAAACTATCGCCATGCGATGCCTGATGTGGACGCGCGAGTGAATGCGCCGGCGGGCAAAGGATGGCGTCATAGTCGGCAAAGAATCCCAGCGCCCGGCTACGGGCTTCGTCGATAGCCTCCATCAGGGCTGGATCGAGGCTATTGGCACTGGCGATTCCGTCGTCGGTAAGATAGCCGGCAAGATCGGGGCCTGGCTGCTGCGTGCCATAGCGTTGCAGTAGCCGTATGATCAAACCGGCATTAGCCGATTCGCGCAACCCGGTGCTGAGATCCACCAACTCGCGCATACCGGGTAGCAGTTTTTGCTCGATGTTAAACCGCTGCGCCTGTAACTGCCGGGCAGTTTCAGCGACCACACGCTGAATGTCGTCGGCCGCCGCCAATATTCCATTGTCGGCATACCAGGCAATACGCAGCTTTGACAAGTCAACCTCTGCAGGATTGCCGATCGTCACTGGCACGACCGCCGGATCGCGCCCATCGGGGCCACAGATTATCGGCAACGCCAGAACGAGGTCTTCGACATAGCGTGCCATGGGTCCGATCTGGGTCAACGAATCCATTACCCCGCCGCCATAGGGCACAATATGGCCACTTCGTGGAGTGCATCCCGAAGTCGGTTTGATACCGGTAATCCCGCACAGGTGTGCCGGCTCACGTATACTGCCACCCGTATCTGACCCCAGTTCCAACGCCGCTCCTCCACAGGCGATGATTGCGGCCGAACCCCCGCTACTACCGCCAGGGCTACGCTCCAGATCGTAGGGGTTAAGAGTACGGCCATAGATCAGGTTATTGGTTTCACCGCTCAAGGTAAGTTCTGGCGTATTGGTTTTACCGAGCAACACAGCACCGGCGTCACGCAGACGCGCCACGACCGGAGCATCCTGCCGTGGGATAAAGTCTTTACGCCCCATGGTGCCGCCGGTCGAAACAATACCTTCGCTATCGAGCGAATCCTTGATCGTGATGGGGACACCATGCAAAGGACCCATGAACCGACCACTGACAGCTAATCGGTCAAGCTCATCGGCCTCCTTGCGCGCACGCTCGGTGACGAGCTGCACGACCGCATTGATCTTTGGGTTGACCCGCTCGATACGTTCGAGACAGGCATCAACGATTTCACGCGAGGTCAGATTACCTGCTCGGATTTCAGCTGCGATACGGCTCGCAGACCAGTAGATAGCTTCAGACATGAAGCCGATTATCGATGTCTCAGCCCTGATTATCCAGTCTTGATTTCGCGGTGGGAAAGCGTGCAACAAACTCGACGCCGCGCACGTCCAGGGGTTGCAATACCAGCTTTGACGAACGTTTGCGATTTTGCAGTTCCAGCACCCAGCGAGGCATGAGCGGATTCCTGTCATCAAGGTAGCTGGTGGTTTCATCGCGTTTCAGGTCTGAAATTACCTGGGGTTTGCGGGCGGCCCGACGACTGACCTCGATACTGACCACTGGCGCCGCGAACGACCAGTCGCATTTCTTAGACGTCGCATCAACAGTTTCGTCGAGCTGACACTGTGGTTTACCGTTAACACTGACAATACCGACCTGCTGTTTATGCAGTTCACCATTGGCCAACTTGATACTCAACGACAACTGGTCTTCGCTGTTATCAATATTTTCAAAAGCAACCGTACCTTCGAAGCCCTTGGCAATTTCGTTGACAAAGTAGAGGCCCAGGCCTTTACCGTGGTGTTCACGAATGCGGCGTGATGAAAACCCTAGCTGGTAAATCTTGTCCTTTTCATCATCCTTGATGCGCGGGCCACGATTATAAACCTTGAATTCGACCTCACCATCATGATGCGCCAGTGAAATCGCCACCTTGCTATAACGATTCTTGAATTCCTTTTGTTGCGCATAAAAGAGGGCGTTGTTTATCAGGTTCTCAATCAACAACACCATGTGATTCGGGTTGCCCAGCATTTCGTTATCGGTACGCAACTGGATATTGAACTTGGCATCCTGATGGCGTGACGGACACTTCCACTCCTGCTGCAATTCGAGATCATCGAGATTGTCGGTGATCGGCAATAAGGCGCGACGTAGCGCCTGGGTCATCATGAAGGTCGGTGTAAACGGCGATGTATCGTCACCCGACTCGCTCAACATCGATTGAAAGTAATGCTCTTCGCAATCGTAAATCCGGTTGGCGACATGCAGCGCAATATTGTCAGTAGTGGAGAGGTCGAGCAGGTCCCATAAATAAAGCAGGCCATCTGCGGCATCCTGGATTTGCTGCTCCTGTCCGGGTTCGCAATTCAAGCGGGCACGCTGCAATGCGGTTTGCGCCTTGTCATAGCTGATCACTCCGTTGTGGCGCACTTCGGAGGCGATGTTTTTAAAATGCAGAAACTTTTCGTCGTACTCAATGGTTTCAAGTAAACGTTCGCTGATGAACATCTTCAGTTTATCGGCATGATCGGAGTAGGTTCGCGCACGGGTTCCCAGCTCACGCCTGGAATCAAACAGTTCACTGATC
>JBATHL010000525.1:0-10427 GCA_049666745.1 Gammaproteobacteria bacterium | reverse complement strand
TCCCTGTTGTTGCGGAAAATTGCTTCCTGAAACGCCTGTTCGGCGAGATCCATTTTTTGCAGTTTGAAATAAGCGAGACCAAGATTAGTGAAAACGTAAGGCTTGTCGGGGGCATCGGTACTGACCTGCAGCAGTAATTCAAGCGCCCGTTCGGTATCACCAAGCTTCAAAGAGGCGACGGCCTCGGTATAAAACTGCTGATAAAAATCGACCGGTTCCGGTTCTGGAGCCGGTTCCGTTGTGGAGGCCTCGCTCACCGGTGCCGGTTCCACCACGGGTTCCGGTTCCGGGGCAGTTTTGGGCGCGCTCTGGCAGGCTGCGAGTAACAGCAGTGTCAGTATTAATATCGCTCTACTATTGAATATCGACATAGACATCGTTGCTCTCTACCCTGGCGAAGCGAAACGGCATTAGCTCGCCCAGAATCTTTAAACTCTTCTTCGTTGGCTCGTCGTAGGTGCCGGTCGGGATACGTTTGAAATTCGCGAGATGTACGTCGATCGCCTTCTCCTCAAATGGGAAAGCCTGCTCTTCGAGTAGCAGTTCGTATTCCTCCAGCTGTTCTTCATCCAGTCCCTTGGGGCGTTGTGATTTCATCAGTGAACTAGCAAAATCATTGTAGATCTCGGCGATCTGGAAAGTCGCTTCGGTAGTGACTTCCTGAACCTGGTATTTCATCGCCTTGCTATAGGCATCGATTGATTGCTGCATCAATTTTTTCTTTTTACGCAAACTGGTTTTCAAAGGTATCGTCAGTTTTGCTTTTTTATATGTTCGATGCAGGGGCTGAATCAGCTCCAGGCTGGCATTAGCGGCCAGGTATTTGCTGCGCGCATTGCGTTCAGATTTACCCCTGGCATCTGCAACGACGATTTCCTTGAGCCAGATATTGAGATTTTTACTGTCGTTCCTGGCTCGATACCACTCGGAAATTTTGTAGCGTAGCTCGATCGAACGCTCAAGCGGATAGGGGTAGACCTTGACATAATTCTTATATATCGCGATTGCTTTATCGGGTTTACCATCTTTCTGGTACAACTCGGCGGCGCGCCACATCAGGTCTCTCTTGCGCTCGGCGGATCCCGGCAGGTTCGACAGGGCGAGTATTTCGCCAGCGGCTGCTGACTGATTACCGTTTTCACTATAAGCCAGTGCCAGTTTTTCGGTTACACCATCGTTGAGCTTCTTTTCCTTTGGGTATTTTTTGCGAAACGCTTCCAGCTGCTTAATCGCTGCCGGCCAGTCTTTCATCTGGATATAGGCAGTCGCGGCGTCGTAGTCAGCGACGACACGCTTGGGCGATTCCGGAATAACCTTACCAAGGCGGATGAAACTTTGCGCCGCCAACTGGTTGTCGCCGGAGTCACGCGCCAGCTCACCCTGTTTGTAAATACTCGAGGCAATCTGTTCCCGCACTGCAGCGCGTTTTTTATCCTGCTTCGGCAGATAGGTGAGCAGGGTGATGTAAGAGTTTTCAGCAGCAGCGTAATCCGCGGTTGAAAACTGTGCGTCGGCAAGAATTGTCCAGGCGGTCTGCCTGGTCGGTTTATCGACGTTCTTGTTTTCAATCAGGCGTTTAGACGACGCGATTGCATCGGGATATTCCTTCCATTTGAAAAATTGCTGCGCGGTCTGCAGTTCGACGACAGATAGTCGGGGATCGTCAGAAAACGTGGTGGTAAAGCGAACCGCCGACTTGATGCGCTGCTTGCGTAAAGCCAGTACCTGATTTGCGTTGGTGGTCTTAAACAGGGCATCGAAAGTAACCAGCGCGGCATATCCTGCCTCGGCGCTATCCTTGTGCGGCGCATAGTTGTAGGCTGTTTTCTGGTACTCGTCGATGGCTTGCGGGTACTGGCCCGCATCATACAGACTTTCGGCGAGCAGAAAGTTTATCCGCGGCGCACCGGGATCCTCGGGGAAGGCGCTGAGAAAACGCCGATACCATTGCGCTGCTACCTGGTAGTCTTGCGGCTTCTTGCTGGCGCGCGCCAGCGCATGGAAATGGTTGGCCAGCTCGGTCATATGCAAAACCAGGGTTTTGGTGAGAGTTTGCTGTGTTTCAAGCTCCTGCAGTGACCAGTATTCGCTGTTCACGTCATAGCGTTCGACGAAGGCTATTTTTTCCTTTAATACCAGGTCGGCATAGCCCGCCTTCTGGTAGGTCTCGATAGCGCTCTGGTGGAAAAAAGGCGTATGTGAGGAGTAGGGGTACTCCTTGGTGTAGGCCAGAAACAAATCCGAACCATCCACAATCCGATTCTTGCCCAGGTATAGTTCACCCAGACCGAGATACAGCAGGGGTTCGTAGGCGCGTTTACCGGTATCTTTGAAATACTGCGAGATATAATTTTTGTCGTCCTGATAGGAGAAGCTTAGTGCTACCACGCGTACCACGTCTTCGAGTAATTCCTGATCGGCGCGTGATAGCGTCGGATTGAAGCCTATTTCCAATATCTTTTTCTGTTCGAGATTGATATCGAGTAGTTGAATGTAGCTAGCCAGTGCTTCGCGGTAGCGGCTCTGTTTGAACTGGGTCCAGCCATACTTGTAAAGCGACTTTTCGAAATACAGCGACTCGGGATAATTCCTCACCACCACACCGTAGGCCTGTTGGGCTGCTGCGTATTCACGAGCGACGAACAGGTTCTCGCCACGGCGAAACTGAACTTCATCCATGTATTGCGAATCCGGGTATTCGCCTGCGATTCGATCCAGCGCGGCAATTGACTTTTCAGACTCTCCTTCGAGCGCATAAGCACGGGACATCTGGTACAGGATCATGTCGTTATCTTCGCGTCCGGGGTACTGTTTGAGATAGGCTTCATAGATCCCGATTGCGTGCAATGCTTCTTCCTGACCGCGTTGCTGCGTAACCTCATCCTCCGCTAGCTGGTTGTCGAGACTCGATTCGAGCTCGAGATCGGCCAGGCGTCGCAGTTCGTCGCCGGTACCACCGCCATCTTCGGTAACCTCCACCAGGGCACGAAAACTATCGATGACCTGCTGACGGTCAACCTGGAAAGTTACCTGTGGCTCCGCATCCGCTGACTTTAACAGTGGTGGCTGCTCCCCCAGATCGGCGATAGTCGGACCGATGTCGACGCCATCGGAACTACAGGCGGTAAACACTGCGACCAGTAGTAAAATTATTATGCGCTGCAGGAGGCCTTGGATCATTGTTGCTCCGCCAGCTCGTCGTAAAGTTTAGCCAGTTCGAAACGGGCATTGAGGCGCAGCTGCACGATGTGTAGTTGCTGGCGACGGATTTCGTCGATCGCCAGTTGATTGATGAGCTGCTCCTGTTTTTTCAGTAAACCGGAAACATTGTCACGCAGACCATCGATTCGTTCTGCCTGCCCGTCGATGAGACCGTCGAATATTTCAAAATCATTGGCGGTACGTTCGGTAATTCGACCCAGGGCGGATACGCGATAATTCGCTCTCAGCAGCGCCCGATCGAGCAGAATCAATTGCTTTCTTGTCTTCCAGAATCTTACCGGGTAGTCGGTTGCCATCTCATAATGCAGCAATCCGGATAACAGGCGGAACATGTCCTGTTGGTAAGTGGTGTCGTTTTCGGGCGCCACTATGACAATGCTGGTGGCAACACGTTGCAGACGTTGCAGATGATCTTCTTCCTCCGGCGTTGCCAGCGCCAGGTAGTCACCACTGGCCTGGATCGTATTGACCTGCTCGGCAAAGCGTTCGCGTCGTTCCCGAATTTGTTCGAGCTGGTCGAAACTGGCTGACTGTTGCAATGATGGTAACTTCTGCTGGAAACGTTGACGACGTTCCGCGAGCATCAGTTCCAGTGCCGGAAAACTGTTACCCCAATAGCCAAGCGAAGTGCGAATATCGATTAGTTCCTGGTAACGTTTTATCTCCCGTTGAAACTCGGCTGAAGCCATCAGGATGTGTAGCTGGGGGGTTACGTCTGAACTCGGGGGCAAGCGCTGTAAACTGCTGCGATCGTAGAGCAGCGCATTGTCTTGCAGCGACGCAATTAACTCATCATTTTCAATAGAACCGACCGCGTTATTGAGTAACTCTATCTGCATATCAAACTGTTTGACGGCGATTTCATAATGTCTTACTGCGAGGTTGTTCTGCTCCGACTTGGCATAGTTGGCCGGGATCGCCAGGATAGCTTCCTGGGTGGCCGCATCCACCGCGTTTCTGCGTATCAGCAGGCGCCAGGGATTCGCTGCCTTGTCGAACTGGTCAAGTTGGTACCAGGCCCAGCCCGATGCAAGTAAGGCCTGATTGCTCAGGGGGCCCTCGAGACGGATGCGCGACAGGCTCTCCAGCGCGTCTTCGGGTAGATCCATGCGCAGCTGTTTAAGGCCCAGTGAGAGATTTGCACGATCGCGTAAGCCTCTCAGTTCGGTGGACGGTGCTTCCATCTGACCAATATTGGCGAGCAGGGATTTGCCCTGTTCGTATTGATCATTCTCTAGCAACGACACGCCCAGATTGTAGCGTGCATAAAGTTTCCAGATAGACCTGGAACTTATCTGGTTGCTCAGGTCGGCGGCCTGATCATACTGTCGGTTGCCGAGATAGAGGTTGACCAGCATGTATTTGCGTTCGGCCTCGATCCCCCTGGGCAGCCGCTCGCTAATTCGAGATAACAAATCCCGGGCTTGATCGTAGTGCCCCTGTTCATATCTGAGTCGGGCCAGATTGAACCAGATTCGGCTCTGGATCGAATCCGCAACTTCGGCAGTCAGCAACTGCGAGAATATCTCACGCGATTCCTCATATAAGCCAAAGTCGTAATACAGGTCCGCCAGCAACAGGTTCGCCTCGTCTTGCTGGTTAGCACTGCGGGCCCTTTGACGGGCTATCATTAACTGGGTGATGGCGCCGAGATCATCGTCCTGAAAATATCGGTATAGCGCGCGCCCGTAGTCGAGATCCTTGACCTGATGCTTGTTGAGTTGCGCGGCGCCTGGCGTAACCCAGACACAGCTCAGCAGCAACGCAGAGAAAAAGTAACAGAGGCCTCGCGCCGAGCGTTTCAGGCTAAGTCGATGCTGGCTATTCCCAGACACGCACATCGAACTGAGGTTGTTCCTTACCGGTATCATCGGCAATCATGAACTCCACGAACTGTGGTTCGGTAGTTTTCTCGATAACGACTGCTTCACCGCGGCGATAGTCGCGACCACTGGGTCCGACACCGGTGAAAATGGCAACAATCTCGTGTTCTCCCGAGGGCAGGTTGCCGATGTACAAACGTTGCACTCCGCCACGTTTGAGCGCCGCCAGTTCACGCTCGGTATACAAATGATTGGCAATATTCTTGTCGTTGATTTTAAGCTGCACCGAGTCGAGGCTGAACAGGGCGCCTGCATCCATCGACAGGAAGACACTGAACTGGGTATTTGGTGGAAACAGCAGGTCTTCTTCGAGGATAAACAAATCCCGATTCAGCGATAACACTTCCTTTTTTAATGCCTCGATTTCGGCATCGAGAGAATTTTCCTCGAGTGCGGCTTCGTCCTCCAGCAGCTCTTCTTCGGCCGATTCGTCGACAACTATTTCAGCTGCCTCATCAAGCGGTTCGTCTACGGGTTCCTGCGCTGACACGGGCGCAGTCAGGCAAAAGAGGAGCAGGGTAATAAGACTAATATATTTCATAGGCCAGCTAAATGTTATAGACCACTATCCATCGATTTCAGGTTCCTGAAAACCCGATGAATAATGAAGTTTTCCGTCGCTATCGATAATGATCGCATCGATTCCTTCCAGGCTTTCGATCAAGGCAAGACCCTTGACTGCACCCAGAATAAAAATAGTAGTAGATAAAGCGTCAGTTGTCATCGCGTCGGGGCCGGTAACAGTGGCGCTCCAGCTGGCAGCGGCCGAGCGTCCCGTGGACGGGTTGATAATATGATGTATACGGTTGCCATTTTCTATGAAAAATCTCTCATAATCGCCGGATGTCGAAATCGCGCTATCACTTAGCGGTAATCGCAAAACGATAGCATCGGGGTCACGCGGATGCTGGATACCAATGATCCAGGGCCGTCCTACGCGATCACCCAGTATGCGGCTGTCACCACCCGCCCTTACCATGGCTTTGCCGATTCCGCACTGCCTGATGATGTCGACAGCTCGATCAACTGCATAACCCTTCGCTATGCCGCCAAGGTCGATCCGTACCGCATTGTTGTTAAAGCGGATCCTGTTGTTGGCAAGCTCTATATGATGATAGTCGATTGCGGGAAGTTTTTGCGTTATTGACTGATCACTGGGTTGCTGACGCTTGCGATAATCGTAGGCATAGCCAATGCTGGCATAGGTTATATCGAAAGCGCCTTTTGAAATCTCCGAGAAATACAGCGATCTTTCTACCAGTAGCGCCAATTCATCACTGATTTCAACCGCGTCGATAGCGGCGTTATTGTTGATGAAAGAAAGTTCGCTCGAGTCCAGGTATGAACTCATCAGTGCGTTGATACGCTCCATTTCGGCGAACACCCGTTGACTACATTCAGCCGCTACCGCGGCCTCAGCATGCCAAAGCTCGACCGAAATGCGGGTGCTCATAATGTCGCGTTCTTGCTGATGCCATTCGGCAAGCGCATTCGACTGGATGCAAAGGCCCAGCACCAAAGTTAACAGAGGATACGCTACGCGATAGCGCGAGCGACCAGGTTTGCCCATCCGGGTATGTCGTCTTGGAGTTTTAAGGGTTCAGATTATGGCGGCAGTATACTACCAAAGGCAATATAGTCTTCAATATTGTTACCCAGGCCATGATTGGGGAATGCCGCGGTAAACGCCGACACATCGCCGGGGGTTACGGATCCATTCAGAGCCATGTAGTTCAGTAACATCATGTTGACCAGCAGGTTTACATTGTTGGCTGCCGGAGTCGCCGAGGTAACCACCGAGGCACCTGACGACATGCGGCCGATCTGGCGATGTAACTCGACAGGTCTCGGGCTGCCGCCGCCGTATATGGGAACATTTTTGAGCGGGTCGTAAGCCAGGAAGTAGGAGCAGGCGGTCGACGAGTTGTCGCCGGTCCATTGTCCCTTGCCTTCGCCACCAAGTCTCAGGCCTTCGCCGGTACCCGTGCTTTGAGAGTCATCGGGGTTACCGTTACTGAATACCGAGCCGTCGCTGAACACATAGATCATTAACGGCTTACCCAGGAGCTGGGCGTATTCGAGGCAGGCGCCGATACAGCGGCCCGCACGCAGATCACGATTCTCGCCGACGGTACGATCGCCGGTATGATAATCGTAGCCACCCATGGTAACACAGCCACCGGCCGCAAAGCCGTTCAGGACCATTTTCATCACTGAGGCGGTCTTGATAAATTCCCTGTCACCGTTGCCGACGATGCCGAGTTCGGTATCGGAGAAAATCGAGCGGATATCGGCATCGCCCAGCGGGTCTACCGGTCTGGTGGCAAAGCGGTCGGTAATGTCCGCGGCTTTGAGATAGTTGCAACGAATCATATCTTTAATGATCTCGTCCTGCGTCAGTGGTGACCCGGTGTTTAAACCGGTGCTTATCGTGCCCAGTTTGAGTTTTTCGTGGGTGACACGAGCGATCGATTCCATCACCGCGGTAACGTCTTCCGCTCCCAGTATGCTGGTCAAATCACCGACTTCGACCATGCCGGTGACGTCGCTGGGACGGTCCACCTTGGTGGGGCGGAATTCGGCATTGATCTGCATCGCCGGCGCCATCGAATTACCACCCGAAACGCTGCTGCGCGAGCCGATGATATCGACGACTTCACCGCGGGCACCGGCCATTACCAGTCCGTACAGCGGACTGTGCGGGTTGTTACCGGTGTCGTTATCGGAGCGCGCCGGAATTACGCTACCATCGATTTGGCCGGTTGCTATCGCGTTCGGCGCTTTTTCACGAATGCCGAACAGCATCGGGCTGTCGGCGTGGAATATCAGATTAAGTTCGCTATTGGTGAAGTCACCATTACTGGTATTCAGTAATGCGACGCCGGTATCATCTTGCCCGGGCAACATGTCGCCGGGGAGGCCGAGTTTGCTGTAACCTGCGGTCGATAGCAGATCCATCTGCCCCGCGCCCTGGCCTACCAGCACGTTTGAACCTGCCAGGTTTGCGCCACCGGCGAGGTCGAAACAGATAAACGGCACGCTCCCGCCGGCACCCGATGGCACCAGCGAACAGCCGATATCGGCCTGCAGTGCCTGCAGGTCAGGTGCGACCGCAGCCATCGCCGCATTGGGATTGGCAAACATGCTGAAAATCCCACCGCTGAGCACTGTTGCCGACCCGGTCATGAAACCCTGGCGGACAAATTGACGGCGGCTCATCGGGCGCCCATGATCTTCGTAGATCAGGGGTTCGTCAGGAGCGATATACTGATTTTTCTTGTATCTGGCCATTTTTACAATCCTATTGTACGAGCGTTACTGCGCCGCCAACTGCCGATGCGCATACCGCCTTGACTATTTGCCTGGTGCGGGCAGGGTTATTACAGGTGGTGACCGCGGACGGGGTGCAATTGGCAATCATGTGGTCGATCAAACTGTTGTAGTTCGCGAGCACCAGGTTGGTATCCGAAACAAGATCTACCGGATTCATATCCCCGAACGTGGCACGTAACTCCGCCTCGGCGGGTTGCGAAGTCAGATTCTCGACACCATTGTAATTTGCGACTGCAGTTAACAGCGGATCAATGATTTGATTGCGTTTGGCGACTGAGTCGAATGCCACCGTTTCGTTTTGACCGAAATCAAAGCTGCCGAAGTAGCCCGCAGGAGTATCGACCAGCTCACTACAGGAAGTGAGTACGAGCTGCGCTATAGCCATCTGGTGCGACGGCAGGAAGGCGTCGATCGCCTCTATGGTCGGTAACTGCTGAATGTAGTCGTCGTACACGCCATCGACCGCGCCATTGGTAACCGGGATTCCGGTGATTGCCGATATCGAAACATTTATTTCTTCAAAGGTACGGAAGCCGATATCCGATACTACCGGTGCTGTGGGATCCGTCGGGGCAGCGGGTGCCGGCGGGTTCGGATCGTTGAATGCATGGGTATCGTTACCGATGCGCTCGAAGGTCAGGAAAAACTCGTCGGTGGCCGCGCTTTTTTCGAGCGCGATAACGGTGCCCAGCGTCGACAACACCTGCTGACCCAGCAGTGGATCGTAATCGGTGGTATTGATCGTGGTCTCGATGCTGGCATAGGCCTGGCCAACGAGTGCTTCCTTACCGTTGATGCCGATGCGCATGCGCTCGAGCGGGATAGCAGTCGTCGGGGTCCAGTTCGGGTCCAGGTTGATAAACCGAGGCGTATCGAACAGGTAGCCGTAACTGTCGAATTGCGATACTTCGAACATGACAAAGCTTTTCGGATCGAGCGGATCTTCACCCAGGTGATTACCAACCCAGAACAGCAGGAAGAATTTCTCGCCCACACCGACGTCGAAGTTTTGCTGGACCTGTGCCGGGGTTAACGTACGGTTGTGAATCGCCACCATGCGCACCTGGCCGTCCCAGTTATTAATGCCGGCGATATCCGCGCCCAGTACAAAGGCGAAGTTGTCGTCCCAGACGACGTTACCGATCGAAGTCGGGGGTGGCTTCCGATCCAGCGATACGCCGGGTGCGGCAGGATCTTCAGCCAAAACGCCGTTGATATAGACACTGCGGCCGACCAGTGGATCATAATTCGCTACCACGTGCTGCAGGCTCGATTGCAACAATTCCTCATTGCTATCACCGGTGGTTAAAAAGGGCTCGCCATTCAGCGACTGCGGGTCCGGATCGTCGATACGGTTGTACATCTCGTAGTTGTACATTTCCTGGCCAAGGGTAAAGTTGCGTGCCGAACCACCGGAATAACCGACGATGTTGGCATTCTGCTGCGTCACGTTGGCCGGGATAACCCAGGCCTCGATCGCGTATTCGCCGGTTGCTTCGATAAACGTTTTCAGCTTGACGCTGTCAAAATTGTTCGCTATCGCGTAACCATTGGTTAAATCCAGTCCATAGCCACCGAGCCACTGATATGAGCCCTGCATCTGCAACGTGATGGACGGGTCGATACCGCTGGTATCAAAAGCCTCGCTGCCGCTACCGGTTCTGAATTCCCACAGCGCAACCAGGTTGCTTTCGTGGCGATTCCCACCGGCGGCAACAATGCCGTCACCGAGGGTTAAGGCCGCGCTGGTTTGCAGTAAGGGGTCAACATTGGTTGGGTTTATGCCGGCAGCGAACAGTGCAATGGCATTTTCCATCGTGGTCGCATCGCTCGCACAATCGGTCCAGCAGTTATGTGCTTCCTGGCGCAGGCGGATGACGAAACGGGAGTTTGGCGGCGTATCGATATCCATCTTCGGTTTGGCTGCCTCGTAAGCCGAAGCCGGATCGTTATTCGCGAAAAACGGCGCGATCGGCAGCGGTGTAGCGG
>JBATHL010000524.1:0-10307 GCA_049666745.1 Gammaproteobacteria bacterium | reverse complement strand
TGTCTCGACAGGTACTCGCGCTCGAAAGCCTCCCTGGCCTCCCTGAGATCCATATCCATATCGATCGTAATCTGCATTTTCCCACCCCCCTCTGCGGCGGAGCTGGTTGTTATTGAGTGGAGTGTCTGTTCGATTTCAGGCAACTCGATCTTTTCCACATCGCTATTGGTAAGTATTGTCTTGATGAAATGTTTCAGCTGGCTGATATCGCCATCCCAGTGATGATTGCGCAACAGGTTTTGCGCGGCAACGTCAAAATGACGATAGGGTAACTGTTCATGATCGCTATACCAGTTGACATAGTATTTCAGCAACTCGGGTATATCCTCGATGTGTTCATCGAGGGCTGGAATCACGATAGCATCTTGCCACATCCCGGCCATACTCGGATTGATCCGGGGATTGCTTTTTAACGCATCGTAATCGAAACGGCTCGCGACTATAAAACGAAACATCGAATCCCGTTGGGATATCAAAATCGCATCGTATAGTGCTGCCTGCTGTTCGATGCTGAGATCGCATACCTCTTCTACATAAAGGCTGGATTTTAACGGGATTAGCTGCCGGATGTCCTGACTGGTATCAAAGACAGCCATGCCGCCGACGTTATCACACAGATAATCAGCCCAGATTCGTCTGCCGCTGCCGCGGGGACCAGTGAAAAAAACCGCCTGATTGGAATCACGCAATTCCAGCATGCGCTGTTTCAGTCCCTGCACAAACCGACTATTGCCGACCGGCACCTCAGGTCTGCGTCTATTTTCCTGACCTGCGCTATGAGCACTGCTGGCCAAAGCTGACTTTACCGTGCTTAACAATTTCGCCATGGAC
This sequence comes from Gammaproteobacteria bacterium, assembly GCA_049666745.1. Classification (GTDB taxonomy): domain Bacteria; phylum Pseudomonadota; class Gammaproteobacteria. The sequence goes on along the minus strand of JBATHL010000524.1, from coordinate 9,476 downwards.
AGGGGTTTTTCGACAAAATCAATTGCCCCATAGCGAGTCGCTTCTACCGCGGTCTCGACAGTGCCGTGACCTGACATCATTACTACCGGACAATGATCATCGCCTGATGATTTCCATTGTTTCAGCAGCGTCACCCCATCGACCTCGGGCATCCAGATATCGAGCAATACCAGATCGGGATCCGATAAACGTCTGATGTCATTAGCGGCTTTGGCGTGCGCGGCAACATCGACCGAGTAACCCTCATCCTCGAGAATATCCTTGAGCAGGATACGAATATCAGGTTCGTCATCGACTACCAGAATACGCTCGTTCATGGGATCGCCTTATTTTTCATGGGTTTGACTGTGACACCTGCCTGGGCTTCATTGGCGGCAGCGGATACCGGCAGGCTCACGTCAAAGCTTGCTCCGCCCTGGGGCGCCCGACCGACACGCACTGTCCCCCCATGTTCATCGACGATCTTTTGCACGATCGCAAGGCCAAGCCCACTGCCCGACGTCTTGGTAGTTACATAAGGGTCAAACAAGTTATCTGCCACCTCCTCGGAAATTCCACTGCCACTGTCCTCTACCGTGAATTCAATCCAGCTGCGGCCGGATTTCTCGCTGCAGCTGGTCTTCAGCCGGATCCATCCCTCGCCTTCAAGCGTTTCCAGGCTGTTCTTGATCAGATTGTGCACCAGTTGCCGCAAACGTACATCGTCGGCCTCAATTTTCGGCATCGATTTATCGAGTTCCAGGTCTATGACGATGTCGGCATTATCTTCATGATAAAGCACTGCAATTTCTTCGAGCATCGCATTCATGTCAACCAGCTGTGGCTTTTTCATCGGTGACCGGGCGTATTCGGTAAAGGCGTTGACCATTAGCTTCATCGCCTCGACCTGCTGCACGATAGTATGCGTATAGCGATCCAACATCGATTGATTTTCTTCACTAACCTCTCCACTTAACTTGCGCTGCAGACGTTCCGCCGACAGTTGAATCGGGGTTAACGGGTTTTTGATCTCGTGCGCAAGCCGACGGGCCATTTCACTCCAGGCAGAATCTTTTTGCGCCTTGATCAATTCGGTTAGATCATCAACCACGATGACCTGTTCCTTGCGGTCTTTGGATTGTGATAGCAACGCGGTGCCGCGAACACGCAGCACTTTCTTGCCGCCCTGGACAAATATTACAATTTCTTCCTGCCATTCATCTTCATTGTTCACATGTGATTGCACGGTATCGAAAAATGATTCCATCATCGGGTGCTGAGCAACTACATCGGTGATGTATTGTTCGCTGAAAAAGTAATCTTCGATATCAAAAATCAGGCAGGCTGCCGGGTTACCGCTAATAATAAATCCGGTTTCATCGATCGTCAGTACACCCGAGGTAATATGTTCCATCACCGATTCCAGGTAATTTCTCTGTAGCGCCTCCATACGTTGACTTTGGTCAGCAATAGCACGACTGCGCGAAATCTTGCGCGTCATGGTATTGAAAGAACGCAGCAGAAAACCGAGTTCATCATTTCCCGACAGGGTTAACTGTTTTTCGTAATCCCCGGCTGCAACCGCCTTGGTGCCTTCCACCAGGTCATTGATCGGCGCCACCAGTTTACGTGCGGCGACAAAGGCCAACCAGATAGCCGACAGTACGCTCAATAGCCAGATAATTGACAAGGTCAGGGTGAAACTTGTTTTCAACGGGTCACGCAGAATCGCGAGTTCCTTGTAGCGGTTATGGGCTTCCTGTACCCCAACCGTCAGTTCGTTAAGTCGATCAGTAAAAGGATACTGAGCCTGCAGGGTTTTAGCCGGCTCGGTCGCATCCAGGCTTTGTACCAGAACTACAATTTGTATCGCGAGCCCGTATACCGGGTCATCAACCAGCTTGAGATAGGGGCTATCCTGGTCGAGATCTCCTATTTCGCCTAGCGGCAAAGCTTGCGGTAACTCGGTAGAATCGATACTGCTGGAAGCAACGATTGTGTTGATATGATCGTATAGAGTTACTTCGTTAGCACCATACTGTTCGCGTACACCGTCGAGATAAACAACCAGAACATCAGCGTCAATCTCAGCGATTTCACTCGCCATACTGCGCGTCTTCTTCAAGGCGTCGCGTTTGCGCAGATCCATTGAACTGCGGCCCAATTGCAGAGAATCTTCCAGTGCCGTCTCGACACCGACATCAAACCAGCTGTCGATACCCCGATGTAGAAAACTCAGCGAGAAGTAATAAACCACGCTCACCGGAATGATGGTCAACAGGACAAACACGCCGATCATGCGCGCGGTTAAGCGTGAACCGATCGTTTTCAGACGGTACTGAACAATTAGCTTGTATACGTTAAAAACAATCAGGCCAAGCAAGGCAACCAGGCCGAGCGCGTTAAAAAACACAAGCCAGTTGTAATACTTGCCAAAGGTGGCCGAGTGAGAGGTAGCGTCGCTAATCGTATAAAGCGACCCCATCAACAACAGGACCAGCACCACTACGGAAACTGTATTGCGAAATGTGCTATTCATGATGCGGGACGCCTGACCTCCCATTCATACCATTCGCTTTGCAAATCCCAGTCACTATCCCAAAACCAGCTCGACTGGAGCGGCAGCGGCAGCTCATCGGAATCGATACCAAAGCGCACGCGTGCGTAGTAATTCTTATCGGCTGCCAGGTTGTTGATATCCAGCATCGGGTAATTGTAAACCAATTCGATAAATTGCACCGCCGCTTTGCGTTCATCGAAATAATGTCGTTCTGCAGTATTGACGTCGAGCACCACGAATGAATCCAGCATAGGTTGATAGTGCAGCATATATTGCTGTTTCAACGACACCACCTTATCGTCAACCCAGTAAGGTTTTTCGGAGCGAATTTCAATTTCGAACATCAGCGGCACAGCGAAACCCTGGTCAATCGCGATCGCAATGAAATCCGGGATATGACTATCGAACTCGAGATCGAGCATCAGCATGGACTCGTCCAGATTAAACACGGCACGCTTGACTACGAAAGGTTCGTCCTCCTCCGCCAGTGAGGCGGTCACAAACATCAACATCGCCAATGCCAGCACTACCAGGACAGGGCGTGTATAGCTATGTGTGTTGAAAGCGGTCATGCATGACCTGACTTTGTTAATAGCGCGTAGTAAAAACCGTCCATGTTATGGCGCCCCGTCAGAATCTGACGCCCGTGCGGACGGCGTTCGCCCCAGCGGGCGTCATGCAGGGTTATTTCACTGCCATCAGGGTGGCGGTCGAGGAACTTGGCAATCTGGACTTCATTCTCATCCTTGAAAATTGAACAGGTGCTATACAGCATTCTCCCTCCAGGCTCCAACAGACGCCACAAGGCATCCAGAATTTTTCGCTGCTGCGCGACTATCTGCATTATATCGCTTTCGCGGCGCAATAGTTTGATGTCCGGGTGCCGGCGTATCACTCCACTCGCCGAGCAGGGTACATCAGCCAGAATACAATCATAGTGGTTACCGTTGAACCAGCTGTCCGGGTTGGCCGCATCTCCTACCAGAATTCTAGCTGATTTATCGATACGCAGAAGATTTTGCTGCACCCGCTCGAGCCGGGTTTCACTGCTATCGAGCGCGTCGAGTTCTATATCATCATAAGCCTGCAGTAAATGGGCCGTCTTACCCCCCGGCGCGGCACAGGCATCAAGCACGCGCGCGCCGGGTGCGCATACCAGTAAACTCGCGGCGATTTGCGCAGCCGCATCCTGGACACTGAGGATTCCCTGCTCAAAACCTGTGAGTTGGGTTACATCGCAAGGAGATTCCAGTTCGATCGCAGTTGCTACAACTTCGTGTTTGTGCGCATTTACTCCATCCGAGTCAAGGGTATTGATTAGATCATCAAGCCTCGCCCGCCGGGTATCTACCCGCAGGGTCATCGGTGGACGCTGGTTACCCTCAACTAACAACTGGTCTGCCTGTTCACCCCAGTCACGGTGGATTCGTGCCAGCACCCAGTCCGGGTAGGCCTGTGCCTGCGCGTTGCTATCGAGGCTTACTTCGTCCCTGACAACAGCGCGCAACACTGCATTTACCAGACCTCGCGCCCAGGATTTTTTCCTCGATAGCGCCAGTTTAACGGTTTCATTTACCGCCGCATGAGCCCCGGTTTTCATAACCAGCAGTTGATAAAGTCCGAGTAAAAGTATGATTTCGATATCACGATCGCGCTCACGCAACGGTTTTTGCAGGCGCCTGGCAAGTAATGCCGACAACGCGTAGTACCAGCGACATAGACCGAAAACGAGTTCCCGGCTTAACGCCAGATCGCGCCTGGTCGCAGTTAGCGACTGATACCAGTTATCGGCGAATACATCGTCCAGTGACCGACCCCGATCAACAACCTGCAGCATTACCTGTAACGCGATCCAGCGAGGATTGGAGGAATTCATCTTTGCTTGCCCAGCAAACATCCACGCAGGTTTCTGGCATTCAACGCCTGCGCCGCACTGCAGCGGTTACGCCCGGCAAACTGCAGCTCGGTCACTTGCAGTACCCCGTCGGCAGCACTGACAAAAACGCCGTGAGTATCGTGGGCGACTACTTCGCCGGGCATTTTCTTATCGACATTGGTGCCAGCCTGAGCGAACCAGATGCGGACATTATCATCATCCAGACAGGTATAGCTGACCGGCCACGGATTAAAAGCGCGAACCTCTTTCAACAACTCGGCGACGGGCTTATTCCAGTCAATTTCGGCCTGCTGTTTGCTCAGACGAGGCGCGTAAGTTACCCGTGATTCGTCCTGAATCTGTGCCTGCTGAATTGCCGATTCGATATTGTCAATCGATTCCAGCAACAGCTCGGCACCCAGCGGCGCCAGCACGTCATGCAGGTCTGCGGCGGTCCAGCACGGCTCGATTGCAACACGACGAGTTGCAATCATGGCACCGGTATCGAGTCCCTGGTCCATTTTCATCAAGGTCACGCCACTGTATTCATCACCCGCCAGAATGGCCTGCTGTATCGGCGAAGCACCTCGCCATCTCGGCAGCAGGGAGGCATGTATATTGATGCAACCCAATCTGGGAGCGGAGAGTACCGCCGCAGGCAGTAACAAACCATAGGCGGCGACGACCATCAGATCGGCATTGAAAGCGTACAACTCGTCCACCTCGGCCTGGGCCTTGAAATTGACCGGCTGGCAAACCGGCAAATCGTGCTCACGGGCAAAAGTCCTGACCGGGCTTTGCTGCAGTTTGCGACCACGCCCCGCCGGACGGTCAGGCTGGGTATAGACCGCTACGACGCGATGATCACTGCGCAGCAGTGATGCCAGCGCCGGAACCGCAAATTCCGGGGTACCTGCGTAGATAATGTTGAGCATAGATTTCGGGAAGCTAGTTGGCCTGTTGTTTTTGCATTTTGATCAACTTGCTGCGGATACGGTTACGTTTCAGATTAGACAGGTAATCAACGAACAGCTTACCTTCGAGATGGTCCATCTCATGCTGTATACAGACTGCTTCAAGCCCTTCCGCCTCAAATTCCGAAGTCGCTCCACGCACATCCTGGGTACGCACCTTGATACGGTCGGCCCGACTCACCTTTTCATAGAAGCCGGGCACCGACAGGCAGCCCTCGTCCATCTCCTCTTCTCCTTCGGCGGAAACAATCACCGGATTGATCAGGCACCTGGGCTGGTTACGTGCTTCCGAAACGTCCATAACCAGCAAGCGGATATGCCGATCGACCTGGGTCGCGGCGAGGCCGATACCCGGTGCTTCGTACATGGTTTCAAACATGTCGCTAACCAATTGTTCGAGATTTTCATCGAATTCGCCAACCGCCTTGGCAACGGTTCTAAGACGCGGATCGGGGAAATGTAAAATATTTAATAGTGCCATCGCGAAATACTTCAAGAAAAGTTACAGCTAGTCGTTCCAAGTTAATGATTATATTAGAATCTTCACAGGTAAAATACTTGTAGTCGGGTATTTTTAGTCTACAATCCATCAATTAATATCGCATTTTCAGGGGTTTTTATGCCTAGCTTCATCAATAGACAGCTTATAAAAGGGATGATTCTGCTTTCCACTATATTGCTGATAGCTGCCTGTGCCGAGCCAGAACCCTACGCTGTTGTTTACGAGCCTGAACAGCCCACCGAAATGAACACCGTCGAAGCTACCATTCCGGAACCGGAACCGGAACCGGATCCTGAACCGATAGCCCAGGTAACCGAGCCTGTCGAACCTGTCGTTTACGAAGAGCAGTTCCCGGAAACCTACATTGTACAAGAAGGAGACACGCTATGGGATATCTCAACAGTATTTCTGCGCGATCCCTGGTTCTGGCCGGAAATCTGGTTCAAGAATCCCCAGGTTGAAAATCCTCACCTGATTTATCCCGGCGATACCCTTGCCATTGTCTACGTCGGCGGAGAGCGCAAGGTCCAGATCCTGTCCCGTGGTGAGGACGGATCGGTATTGTCGCAAACTGCGGACGGCCTCAAAGTCATCAAGGTCAATCCCAGGGTTCGCTCCACCCCGATCGATGCCACCATCGCTTCGATTCCAATCGATTCGATTCGGCACTTACTCGAGCGTCCGATGGTCTTCGATGAAGAAACCCTGAACAATTCCGCCTATGTGCTCTCCAGTCTCGATAACCATCTCGTAAACAGTCTCAACGACAAGCTATATGTGCGCAAGCTCGATACCAGCAAAGGTGCGGGACGTTACCAGATTTATCGCCCGAATAAGCCTTTGTATGATCCTATCACCAACGAACTACTGGGTTACGAAGCGCTTTACATCGGTGAATCCAAATTGTTGCTGCGTGGCGACCCGGCATCGGTAAGAGTCACCCAGTCAGACCGTGAAATCCTGCGTGATGATCGCGTGATCCCGATGGACAACACCAATTTTGAACGTGATTTCATCCCCAGACCTCCACGTAACGCGGTTAATGGTGAAATCGTGGCCCTGCTGGATGCAATCTCGCAAACCGGCATATATCAGACCATTGCCATCAACCTGGGCAATCGTGACGGAATCGAAAGCGGTAACATCCTGAAAATTCGCCGTTACGGAGAAGTTATCCCTGACAAAAATGAAAAAGACCCCGGGTTTATGGTCAAACTCCCGGATGAACAGGTTGGCATGGCAATGGTAATCCGCTCGTTCGAAAAAATGAGTTACGCGTTAATCATGGAAGCTGATTTCCCGATCAGCCTGCAGGATTACGTCGAATCCCCCTAACCGACATACAACTATTACACTACTAGCACCAGGCAAACGCCTGGTGCTATAGTATGCGGGTCTGCAAATGGAACTGGAGGCCACCATGCAAAAGGATTTGCTCGCCGATTTTCTTCATCTTTATCATAGCCTGGGAACCAGGCGCGCAGGTCTGCTCGCTCTACTCGAATACTTCGCCGGGGACCCCGAACAGGTCCGCTGCTGCAGCACTAACGAACTCCGGGCAGCAGGGATAAAACTCGACACTATCCGCAAAATCAGGGCGCGACAACACCCGCAGGTTGCACTCGACCTGGCCTGGGCAGCAGTCGATCAAAATCACCTGGTCCATTACCGTCACAGCGCCTACCCCGGGTTACTGCGCCAGATCAGCGGTTACCCTGCACTACTTTACGCCAGCGGAAATTTGCAGCTGCTGCATGAGCCACAGGTGGCAATTGTCGGCAGTAGAAACTGTACTCCCGGAGGGGCGCAAACCGCGTTTGATTTCGCCGCGCAACTCTCTGCCGGGGGGCTGGTAATAACCAGTGGTATGGCACTCGGAATCGACGCAGCGGCACATCGTGGCGCCTTGCATGCGCAGGGTAAGACTATCGCCGTAACCGGGACCGGCCTGGATCTGGTTTATCCCTCCGCCAATCGTAAACTGGCCGCGGAAATTCTTGAGCAGGGGTTAATAGTGTCCGAGTTTCCATTGGGAACCAATGCACAACCGGCAAATTTTCCACAGCGTAACCGCATTATCAGCGGTCTTTCGATGGCTACACTGGTGGTAGAAGCAGCAAAACGCAGCGGCTCACTGATTACCGCGCGGCTGGCAGCAGAACAGGGTCGCGAAGTGTATGCGATTCCGGGCTCGATCCATAATCCCCAGACGCGCGGCTGTCATCAATTAATTCGAGATGGCGCCATGCTCGTCGAGACGCCAAAGGATATCGTTGCCGGGTTATCCGGCCTGGTCAGCTTTGTGCTCGAGCAACAATGTGAGCGATCTGAAAGCCAGACCGAACCCCTTGATCACAAACATCAACAGCTACTCGAAGCGATCGGTTATGATCCGGTTAACTGTGACATACTTGTGCAACGCAGTGGCTTGACCATCGACCAGCTTTCATCCATGCTACTAGTACTTGAGCTTAGTGATTTAATTCAATCGGCACCCGGCGGCTGCTTCGTCAGGATCTAAAAGAGGCATTCATGAAAGAAGGCGTTATCGACGTTCTAATGTATATATTTTCGAGCTACGCGGATCAGGATGAAAACCTGCCTGAAGATCGTGACGGGATAGATGCCGACTTGCGTTCAGCAGGCTTCGACCCACTTGAAATTGACAAGGCATTCGAATGGCTGGATGGCCTGGCGCAGGTCGAGGACGACACCGCAATGGATCAATCCGCGATCGCCACCCGCGTCCTGGCGCCGGAAGAAAGTGCACGTCTGGCATACAATGCCCAGGGATTCCTGCTCTTCCTCGAGCAATCCGGTGTGCTTACCCCAAGGTTGCGCGAAATGGTTATCAACCGCGTCATGGCCCTCGAATCGGACTCTGAAGTCGATATTGAAGAATTAAAATGGGTCGTAATGATGGTACTTTTCAATAGTTCTGAAGAGCAGGACGAAAACGCATTGATGCACTACGAAGACATCGTGTTTTCCGATCAACCCGCGGTTTTCCATTGAGCGTCGTAGATTTGTCAGCAATCGTTTCGGATCAGTAGCAGTCAATGGCAAGTCATCTCGTCATCGTAGAATCTCCGGCTAAAGCCAAAACCATCGAGAAATACCTGGGTAAGGATTTCAAGGTGCTGGCTTCCTATGGCCATGTTCGCGACCTTGTGCCCAAGGAAGGTGCCGTCGAAACCGACAACGATTTCAAAATGAATTACACCCCGGTAGAGCGCAACCAGAAGCATATCGCCACTATTAAAAAAGAACTTAAAAAAGCAGACTCACTCTACCTGGCGACTGACCCGGATCGCGAAGGTGAGGCTATTTCATGGCATTTGTATGAACTGCTGAACGAAAAGAATTTAATGAAGAATAAGCGTGCCTACCGGGTGGCTTTCTATGAAATCACCAAGCAGGCCGTTTCCGAAGCGATCGCACATCCGCGCGAAATTACCATGGACCTGGTTAACGCGCAGCAGGCCCGCAGGGCGCTCGACTACCTGGTAGGGTTTAACCTGTCACCTTTGCTGTGGCGTAAAATCCGGCGCGGCCTTTCCGCTGGCCGGGTACAAAGCCCTGCCC
>JBATHL010000523.1:0-2614 GCA_049666745.1 Gammaproteobacteria bacterium | reverse complement strand
GACAGCAGGTCGGCGCCGGGATACTGGATTACAGCGTGGATGGCCGCCTGCCCGCGCAGCAAATCGAAGAGTGTTACGTCAAAGTGCGCGAACTCGAAGCAGAAAAGGATGAACTGGTGCCTCGATTGATCGGCCTGCTGGCCGAAAAGGATATCCACATCACTCCCTACGAGGCGCTCAGCGAGGAACACCAGGCCACCATCCGCACCTATTATTTCGAAAATATTTACCCACTGGTCACGCCACAGGGCGTCGACTCGGCACATCCGTTCCCGTTTATTTCCAATCTCTCGCTGAACCTGCTGGTTACGCTGCGTCACAGCGATAGCGAGGACGAACTGCGCGCCCGCGTCAAGGTGCCGATCGGAGCGGGTATTCCGCGCTTCCTGCAGGTTCCCGACACGCATATTTTCGTGCCGCTGGAAAGTGTCATGGCGAAAAACCTCGACGTGTTGTTCCCGAAGATGGAGATCGAAGATTGCGAATTGTTTTATGTCACGCGTAACGCCAATACCTCGCGCGACGAAGACGAGGCCGACGACTTGCTGGCGATCATCGAGTCCGAGGTACGTCACCGTCGCTTCGCCAAAATTGTCCGCGTGGTGGTACAGAGCGACATGGATTCGACCCGTCGCGGTATGCTCGCCGCCGAACTCGGCCTGGACGAAGCCGATGTATTTGAAAAGAAGGGTTTGCTGGCGACGCGAGACCTGCTCAGCCTGTGTGATCTTGAGATACCTGCATTACGTTATGCGCCGCACTACCCGATCGACCATCCCAAGCTCACGCACATGCCGAATATTTTTCACGCGGTGCGCGAAAACGGCTCGATTCTGTTGCAGCATCCCTACGAATCGTTTTCGACGACGGTCGAACGCCTGTTGCGCGAAGCCAGTCGCGATCCCAAGGTACGTGCGATCAAGATGACTCTCTACCGCACCTCGGGCGACACCAAGGTCATCGACTACCTGGTTGACGCCGCGCAAAATGGCAAGCAGGTCGCGGTCGTGGTCGAATTGAAAGCGCGCTTCGACGAGGCCGCAAATATTCGCTGGTCAAGCCGGCTCGAGGAAGCCGGCATTCATGTCACCTACGGTGTGATGGATTTAAAAACCCATTGCAAGGTGATCATGGTTGTGCGCAACGATTACAGCGGACTGCGGCGTTACGTGCACATTGGCACGGGCAATTACCATGCCGGTAATGCTCGACTCTACACCGACCTGGGCGTGCTCACCTGCGATCAGGACATCGGTCGCGACATCACCGAGCTGTTTAACTACCTGACCACCGGCTTCACCCCGAAGCGCAATTATCGCAAGATCCTGCCCGCACCCAAGCTGCTCAAACGGGCCTTGCTCGATAAGATTCAGCGCGAAATAGATCATCACGCTAACGGTTTAAGCGGCCGCATCCAGTTCAAGGTCAATGCGCTGGAAGACAAGGACATCGTGCGTGCGCTTTACGAAGCTTCACAGGCAGGCGTACAAATCGACCTGATTGTGCGCGATAGCTGCCGTTTGCGCCCCGGCATTGCCGGGTTGTCGGAGAACGTTCGCGTGTTCAGCGTGGTCGGTCGCTTTCTCGAACACAGCCGTATTTTCTACTTTGAAAATGACGCGAGCCCCGAGTACTACATCGGTTCCGCGGATACCATGAACCGTAACCTCGAACACCGCGTCGAAGTCCTGGCGCCGGTCGAAGATCCCGAATTGCAAGCCGGGTTACGCGCCATTATCGACACCCAACTGTCCGACGAATACAGTATCTGGCAAATGAACCCGGATGGTTCTTACACGCGCTTGCAGGGTAAAAACGAGGTTGGCGAGGGCAGCCAGCAGGCGTTGATCCGGCAGGCCCAGGAACGCATCCGTGACGCAACGCGACTGAAGCGACGCAAACCGCAGGCTGCGAGGCGCAGAAACATCCACCTGCGTTCGAGGTAGAGTTGCGGGGGGCCGGTCTGTCGCCCTGCCCGCTTTACTTGCGCACTACTTCACCGGTTAGATTCTTCGGGTAATCGAAATAATCGAAGGCCGTACCGGCGATTGACCAGTCACGCCATTGCTCGATGTCACAGTTCAGCTTGATCAACCCGCTGGTTGGCACGTTATCGATGCTGACCTCGTAATCGATCGCATTGACGAAGTGGGTAATATCCGGATTGTGAAACACCAGCATGATGGATTGTAGCTGATCGTCCTGGCCCAGGATGACGTCCTGGACCGAGCCGCTGCCGAGAAAATAGAGATCGGGTTCAACCACGATGTCTCCAGGCGGGTGTCCTGCTGTTTGTGCAAACATTTGCGCGGTCGTATGGGCGCGCAGCGCCGGGCTGGAGATAATCCTGTCGACGCTTTCGCCACGCGAGTTGAAACGCTCACCCATCATGGGCGCGTCATGCAGGCCACGGTCGGCCAGCGGACGCTGCTTGTCGCTGAGGCCGGCTTCGGCCCAGCTGGATTTGGCGTGTCGTAACAGGTACAGGGTTTTCATGCGCACACATGTTACTAGATTCGCGCCGGCGCCGTAAGACCTTTCAGCTGATACCGCGGGATCAAAAGTCCTTTAGTCATTCCCGCGTTTTTATTTAGCCATTCCCGCGTTTTTATTT
>JBATHL010000522.1:0-3782 GCA_049666745.1 Gammaproteobacteria bacterium | reverse complement strand
GTCAGGTAGGCCGACAGGTGCGGTACCAGGTCAGCGTCAGCCTGCTTGGCAATAATCTTGAGCACGAGCTCCAGTTCAACACCTGTCATCGATTCCGTGTAGGGTAATAAAACAGACGCATCGAAATTGATATTTAAACGATCAAGGGTTTTCAACGCTTCGAGAATAACAACCTTGTTGGAATCATCTAAAAACCGGGCGACGATTAACGGGACCTTCGGCTGGTTGACGCTACCGAAGTAGTTCAACAGGTTGATTTTAAAAATAGGGCTCTCTATTTTGTCAAGCTGAAAACTGAGCTCCGATAAATCGACCGGTTGTTCGCTACCCTCGACCAGTTTCAACAACTGGATAGCGTAGTCAGGCTCCAGTTTCAAAGCGTGGTTGATAATATCTTCCGGCTTCAGCGACTGCTGCTGTGACGCGAGTACTTCGATAACCTCGGACAGGGACGCGCCGGGTTCATGCAGGCGCTGAAACAGTTTTACAGAGTCGATCGCCGCGGTGTGCGCCAGAATATCGCTGGCAGCTTCACGGAACTCCGTATCGTCGTGGGACAGTACGCCGAGGAAGTACTCCTCTGAAAAACCCTCGACCGATTCCCGGCAAATATTTTTCAGCACTTCCCGGTGGGGTTCATCTGCCTGCGTAATCGTCATCAGCACCTTTTCGAGATTATCGCTGACCGATTCCCTGATTTTGCCGATCAACGACTGGCCCTTCTTGCCATCGAGATCCTTGCAATCAAGAAACTGGTTAAGCGTTCGATTGAATAAGATGTTGCCGAGTTTCGCCATATGGAACAGTAATATCTTACAGGCGAGTCCGCCTGTTATCTTTTCCGAGAATTTGTCAGGTTAGAAATTTAAGTATAGATGAGTATCGCAAAACAAAAATGGCAAAAACCCAATTTTTTTCAATCATTTGCGAGCATTCAGAAACGCCGCCAAATGGAATTTTCCCTGCTCCGGCAGGTAGTTCAACTCGGTTGCTACCGGGCATGCGTAGCGTGCCAGGCAACCCCGGGAATGGCATTCAGCCTGCGGGGTTTGCAGCAAAAAGCTGGCACAGCGATCTACATCATAGCCATTACCATCAAACGCATCCACCGGGCAACGATGCAGGCAGGGCTGTGTGGCGCAGGAAAGGCAGGGAGACTCGTTCTGAAGCGGTTTCTCCGGGCCGTCGAATTCAGCACCCAGCAGCGCAAACCGATACGAATGCCAGAGCCCGAACTCGGGGTGCATCATCACGCCAATGGGGGATTGCTCGAGCGCCTCGGCCCGCTGCGCCCATTGCTGAAACGGGTAGTAGGGCGGTCCTGCGAACGGATAAACCGGCTGCACCGGTAGCTCGGCCGCAATCTCATTCGCAACCCGCCGACTCCAGCGATCCAGGGGATCCGCCGCGCCATCGAGGTATTCCGCGGACTGGCTGAATATCGGCCAGTAACTCGAACCAATGTTACCCACCAGGACCAGTGCCGGTTTATCAGCGGCGAATCCCCAGGTTTCGATTTCCGCGGCGGTTAAGCGGGTGACACCGCGCGCGAACAAGCCATATTCATGCAGGAGCTGACCAAGATTCACGCGCTGGATTCCGAGCGCCAGTCACAGGCGGGGCCGATCGCGGTCGCGATCACGGTCGATTCGAGGAACAGTTCACCATCGATTTCATCCTGCACATGAACATCATTAAACTCGAGCGTCACGGTTGGAGCTATCGCACCAGCCGCCAGCGCTTTCTGCTCGGCCACGCGGGAAACGATCTGCTGCGCCTCCTGCCTGGCGGCATCCAGGTCCTCGAAAATTTTCGGTTGATCCTCGTGAAACAGGCAGAAAGTCCCGTGCTGGGGTTGCGTAACCGTCACCTGGGCACGTTGAATCACACTGCCCATGACGGCACCGAAGGCGTTGGCAACGTCGGCATGCTGCGGCAGATGTAAACCGATGAACATGCTATCGGCAACATCGCGATAGTAGCTCGCTGCAGGTGCACCTACCGCAACAATCGGGTAATCACTGGCAAAATCAAGATTGAACAACGGTTTGCGTCCCTGTGTCTGATGGCTGCCGACGACCATGCGGGTTATCGTATCGACGATACCGCCAGCCTTGCCCGACTTACCCGCCAGGTCGAATTCATTCAGGCCGACCTCGATCAGCAAGCGCCGGATGGTCGCGGTTACCAGCTCATAAACCTGGGTGCAGGCAGCCTCGACATCATCGCTATCCCATTTGCCATAGCCGTAGAGGAAACGCATCTGTCGCATCCAGATGCGCGCCGAGAGTTCCGCCGCGTGCGTACTCCAGTGCGAATTAATGCCCAGCACATGGACCGCGTCCGATGGTGTAAATCCGCTGTAGATTGCCAGCCCCAGGCGTTTCAGCTTGGCCAGCGCGCGGGCATAGACACGATCCTGCTGCACGATCGCATCCAGCTCGACGGGCTTGTCAGACAACAATTCCCAGGCTTCGAGTTCAACCGCACTTAGCTGGGTCAGCAGGGCCTGGTTATTTTCCAGGCGCATGACGAAACGATTACTGCGCGCGCTGGCCATACCGGCGAGCTGGGCTTCGAGTTTCGGGATCACTTCGGGATAAAGATGGGCCAGCAAGCTGGTAGGCACAACCCGGCGCGGACCTACCGACAGGCCCTTGTGACCGCCAAAGTGGAGTTCGCTATCGCCGCCCAGGCCGATCGAATTGACGCGCACCGCTTCGACCATTGGTTGCCAGTCACCTATTCTGGCGCCATCGTCGCAAAGCTCCGGCTGACCATTACTGACGATGGCGATATCGGTCGTGGTACCACCCATGTCGGCAACAATAGCGTTATCGAGTCCCGACAACTTGCAGGCACCTATGACACTGGCGGCAGGGCCGGAGAGCACGGTACCAATCGGCTTTTCGATTGCGTTTTCGAGGCTCGCCAGCGAGCCATCGCCTTTCACCAGCATCAACGGCGCATCGATGGCATGACGCACGAGATTTTTCTGCACCGAAGTGATCAACTCCTTGATCGGTGGCACCATGCGTGCATTCAGGGCGGCAGTTAATGCACGTCGCGGTGCGCCCAGGCTCGACGCCAGCTCGTGACCACAGATGACGGGCATACCGGTAAGCTCGGTGACGAGCCGTTTGAGGCGCATTTCATGGCTGGAGTTACGCGTGCCAAACATGCTCGAAATGGCAAACGCCGACACCTGGTCCTGCAGCTTTTCGATGGCTTCGCGCGCGCCGCTCTCGTCCAGTGGCTGGTGTTCGCGTCCAACCGCGTCATAGCCGCCTTGCAGCGTAACTACCAGTTGTGCCGGCAGTATTTCCAGCAAGCCGCTTTGCCTGACCTGTTCCGCGGTATAACCCGGCAGCAGCACACATACCGGTGCACCCAGGTCTTCGACCACCGAGTTGGTGGTCAGCGTGGTGGACAACGAAACCATGGTGACTTCGGCGAGTGCTGCAGCCGGTAATTTCGCAATGACGTCGCCGATACCGAGGCTCAGGTCGAAGCGAGTGGTCAGGCTTTTCTCGGCATTGATGATTTGCTTGCTATCATCGACCAGCACCGCGTCCGTGAAGGTTCCGCCGGTGTCGATCCCAAGGCGAAGCGACATTAAAGACTCCCAGTTATTTTTAAAGTGGATTTCGCCGGACTATAGCTATACCGTCGCTGACAGTCTACGACTAGTTAACCATTTGCGACATCGCGTACAATAGTCCTTTTTTGTCTGAACATCATGTCTGATAGCTGTGTACTGCCCGCGTTCGATGCCAGTGAAG
>JBATHL010000521.1:0-15005 GCA_049666745.1 Gammaproteobacteria bacterium | reverse complement strand
GTCTTAATGACCTTGTCGAGTGAAACAAAATGCTGGCCGTCACCTCGCATTGCGATGCGAGCAGCATTGATCGCCTTGACCGATGCCATCGCATTACGCTCGATACAGGGGACCTGTACCAGTCCGCCGACCGGATCGCAGGTCAGGCCAAGGTTGTGTTCCATGCCTATTTCAGCGGCGTTTTCAGCTTGTTCGGGGGTTCCTCCCATAACCTCGGTCAACGCGCCGGCCGCCAATGAACAGGCGCTTCCGACTTCACCCTGGCAACCCACCTCGGCGCCTGAGATCGACGCGTTTTCCTTGTATAGAATGCCGATCGCACCGGCGGTAAGCAAGAAGCGAACAATGCCATCGTCATCAGCCGCCGGGTAAAAATGCTGATAATAATGCATCACGGCAGGAATGATGCCTGCGGCGCCATTGGTCGGCGCGGTCACCACACGTCCACCTGCCGCGTTTTCTTCATTTACCGCGAGCGCCCACAAATTGACCCAATCGAGGCACATTAGCGGGTCTTTATAGGTAATACCGGGTTGGCCCCTGAGCTTGCGGGACAATTCGGCGGCGCGACGTTTTACCTTCATGCCTCCCGGTAAAATGCCTTCGTTGCGGCAGCCATTGTTGACGCAACTGCGCATCACTTTCCAGATGTCGAGCAATCCGCCACGAATTTCTGCCTCGCTACGCCAGGTTTTTTCATTTTCCAGCATGACATCGCTGATCGACATATCGTGGTTGGCGCAATGAATCAATAAATCGACAGCGCTTAGAAATGGATAAGGCAACCGGGTGTCGTCCTCGACGATACGATCCGCACCTGCGGCGGTCTCATCGACGATGAATCCGCCGCCGACTGAATAGAAAGTAGCATCGCGCAGCATTTCATCCCGCGCGTCGAAGGCACAAAATGTCATTCCATTGGAATGAAACGGTAGTGCCTGCCGACGATGCATGACCAGCTGTACTGTTTCATCGAACTTGACGACATGCTCGCCTAACAAATTTAACTGCCGGGTAGAACGAATCGTCTCAAGCCTGGATTCGACGCTGTCGGTATCAACCGATTCCGGCAGTTCGCCCTCCAGGCCGAGCATCACTGCCTTGTCGCTGCCGTGACCTTTGCCGGTGGCACCGAGCGAGCCATACAGATCGGCCTTTACACTTGTTACCCGGCTTAAAAGACCATCGTCTTTTAGAGTTTGCACAAATTGCTGCGCTGCCCGCATCGGTCCCACGGTGTGCGAGCTGGAAGGCCCGATACCAATCGAAAACAAATCAAAAACGCTAATTGCCATCGGGCAATCCTATCTCAGCGAGTAGTGGGTGTATAACGCCAGAAGAGGGCATTGAATGCGCCAGTATGCTGGCTGCAGGCACCTCTTTGCTGTCTGCTCAGGATTCGTCGTCTTCATATGCCGACAGCGGTGGGCAGGAACAGATCAGGTGAGTGTCACCATACACGTTATCGACCCTGCCGACGGGCGACCAGTACTTATAGGCGCGCAACGAGGCCAGCGGGTAGGCGGCCTGTTCACGGCTGTAAGCGTGATTCCATTCGTCCGCGCAAACCATATCAACCGTGTGCGGAGCGTGCTTGAGCGGGTTGTCCTCGGCATCCATGCGGCCTTCCTCGATCTCGCGTATTTCTCCGCGAATCGAAATCATCGCGTCACAAAAACGGTCGATTTCCTCCTTCGATTCCGATTCAGTGGGCTCGATCATCAATGTGCCGGGAACCGGGAATGACATGGTCGGAGCGTGAAAGCCATAGTCGACCAGGCGCTTGGCAATGTCGTCCACGGTGATACCGCATTCCTTGACCACGCGCGTATCGATAATACATTCGTGCGCCACGAGGCCATTGGGCCCGGTGTAGAGAATCGGAAAATGATCGTTCAGGCGGTGCGCGATATAATTCGCGTTCAAAATCGCGGTTGCGGTAGCCTTCGGCAGCCCAACGCGACCCAACAACGAGATATAAGCCCAGCTGATAGGCAGGATGCCAGCACTGCCAAACGGCGCAGCGGCGACCTTGTTGATGCCGCCGTTGTGGTTCTGGCTGGTAGATGGCAGGAATGGTTTCAGATGCTCTTTGACGCCAATCGGACCGACTCCTGGACCGCCACCGCCATGCGGGATACTGAAAGTCTTGTGCAGGTTCAGATGAGAAACATCACCACCGAACTTGCCCGGCGCACAAACCCCGACCATGGCATTCATGTTGGCACCGTCAATGTAGACCTGTCCCCCGTGCTGATGAATCAACTCGCATACTTCGGTTACATCGTCCTCAAATACACCGTGGGTCGATGGATAGGTGATCATGATCGCAGCCAGGTTGTCGCTGTGTTGCTCGCACTTGGCCTTGAGGTCATCCATATCGATATTGCCCGATTTGGCGGTGCCGACCACCACCACTTTCATGCCTGCCATCTGTGCCGAGGCCGGGTTGGTGCCATGCGCGGAAGCCGGTATCACACAGATGTTGCGATGTCCTTCGCCGCGACTTTCATGATATGACTTGATCGCGAGCAGGCCGGCGTATTCTCCCTGGGCACCTGAATTGGGTTGCAGTGAAACCGCGTCGTAACCGGTACAGGCGCACAACATTTGTTCGAGCTCGATGATCAGCAACTGGTAACCCTGGGCCTGATCGAGTGGTACGTAAGGATGAATTCGGCCGAAGCCGGGCCAGGTAACCGGGATCAGCTGGGTCGCCGAATTCAGTTTCATGGTGCAGGAACCGAGCGGAATCATGCTGCGATCGAGTGCGAGATCCTTATCTGCGAGCTTGCGCATGTAACGCATCAGGTCGGTTTCCGAGTGGTGACTGTTAAATACCGGGTGGGTCAGAAAGTCGCTGCTGCGCACCAGGTTAGGTGGCAGACTACTGCCGGTTTTTTCATCCAGGCTGGTGACCGTTACCTGGTCGCCATGGTCGTGGGTAAACACATTAAACAGCGTTTTAACGTTTGCCCGGGTGGCGATTTCGTCCAGCGAAATACCAATGGTGTTTGCATCAACCTGGCGCAGATTAATTTTTTCGGCACGGGCGGCTGCCATGATAAATTCGGTTGCATTGCCGGTTTTTACGGTAATCGTGTCAAAGAAATATTTGGTTTGTACATCCAGTCCCAGTTCGCGCAATCCTGCGGCCAGCAAAGTCGTCATGCGGTTGATGCGCCGGGCGATGCGACGCAGTTCGTCGGGACCGTGATATACCGCGTACATACCTGCCATGATGGCGAGCAAGGCCTGCGCGGTGCAGATATTACTGGTCGCCTTTTCACGACGAATATGCTGTTCGCGGGTTTGCAGCGCGAGTCGCATCGCCGGTTCACCGCGACTGTCCTGTGACACCCCGATCAGGCGACCCGGCAGGGATCGTTTATAGGCTTCGCGCGTCGCCATGAATGCGGCATGTGGTCCACCATAACCCAACGGTACACCGAAGCGTTGCGAACTGCCGACCACGATATCGGCGTCGAATTCACCGGGTGGCGTCAGCAGGGTCAGGCTGAGCAGGTCGGCGGCGACCGCAACCAGTCCCTTCTTTTCATGGATTTTTGTTACCAGCTCGGAATAGTCGAGAATTTCCCCGGTGGAACAAGGGTATTGCAACAACACTCCGCACAACTCGGGATTATCGGCTGCTGCGAAAGCATCGCCGATGACACATTTGATGCCCATGTGTTTGGCGCGATTGGTTACCACCTCGATGGTTTGCGGATGACAGCTGTCGGCGATGTAGAAAACGTCACTCTTACTTTTCGATAGCCGGTGGCACATGGCCATGGCTTCGGCCGCGGCGGTGGCCTCATCCAGTACCGAGGCGTTGGCGAGTTCCATCCCGGTCAAATCGCTGATCATGGTCTGAAAATTGAGCAATGCCTCGAGGCGTCCCTGGGAAATTTCGGGCTGGTATGGGGTATAGGCGGTGTACCAGGCGGGATTACGAAACAAGTTGCGCTCGATGACCGTGGGCGTGTGGGTATTGTGATAACCCATGCCGATAAATGATTTGAAGAGCTGGTTTCGAATCGAGATCTGGTAGAGTCGATTAAGCACCAGTCTTTCTGACAGGCTCGCCTTGACTTCGAGTGGCTTGCGCCGGCGAATCGATTCGGGAACCACCTTGTCGAGTAACTCGTCGACATTGTCCATTCCCAGTTCGGCGAGCATCGCGGCTTCGTCTTCCGCTCCGGGGCCTATGTGGCGCCGGATAAATCCGTGGAAGATATCGAGATCCTTTAGTTTGAGGTCAAGATTGGTCATGGCGATGTATCCTTGGTCAGGGGGTATGAAATAGATCGGTTCTCCGGGAATTTTCTCGGGCTGGCCGATTTCTTTAGTTCTGTGGCGAATATTAACACCACTAGCCAAATTTACTAATGCTTGAGATTTGCAACCAGTTTATCGCTAACCCATTGCTTGAGAAATCCGGCACCCACCAGGGCGACCTGCGATTCATCGATCCATTCGAGTAAACCCTCGCAAATTTCAGCGAAACTAGCGCCGTTTACGGCCTGCTCGATGGCCCAGGCCTCATGAACTTCGAGCGAACGCCAGTGGGTTTTCATATCCTGGCGCCATAGCAACCACCGTTGTGGATAGTCTGCACGCTGTTGCTGCGGTAATTCAGTAGCGGCATCCAGCGCGCTTTTCAGCATAGGTATGTTCCAGTGCAGATCGAGCCAGACCATCGCCGGCTGGAATTCGAACCTGAGCTCCGGCCAGGCCTCGGCTGGAACCTGTGCCATGTCTTCAAACTGGAATAATTGCGCGCTGTCGGCGGCGTCGAACACCATAGTGTGAGCCCATTCGTAGCTGGCCATTTCCTGCACAAACTCTGCCGAGTCGCCGTTGTAGTTTTGTTGCAGGTAAGCGGCAAGATTTTTTCCAAACCAGCGCACCGAGGGGTGGGTGGACGGGTAGAGCCGCAGGTAATCAAGCGTCATGTTTTCAAAGGCTTCGCGACCCAGGTATTTTTCCAGCGCGGGGTAGTCCACTGCGAGGCAGTCGATCAAACGAATTCGATAGGCATTGTAATAGGTTCCGAGACGATGCTCGGCGAGGGCATCGGCGGTGCTGACAATATCCTGCTCGATATCATCCGCGCCTCCGATCAGGTAATCCTGGAAACGCAATTGAAGTTCACGTAAATGCGTCATCATCAGGATTGATAAAAGGGCGCGGCAATTTTGCGCGCCTGCTCGAGTTCTTCTAGCACCGCGTCGAGCCCGGGAATATTGCCATCGCGTTCGATCATGGTTGAAACCGGACCGAATCGTTTTGCGGTTTCTGCGTAAAGCGCCCATACCGGATCGATAATGTCCTGGTCGTGAGTGTCGATGATCAGGTTACCATCGTTGGTATGGCCGGCAAGGTGATGTTGCCAGACCCGGTCTGCAGGTACCCCTTCGAGGTACTCGACTGGATCGTAGTGATGGTTGTAGCTGCTCACGTAAATATTATTGACATCGAGCAGCAGGTAACAGTCTGCCTTTGCGGCGATTGCTGACAGAAATTCCCATTCGGGCATCGCATCTTCACAGTAGGTGATATAACTGGAAAGGTTTTCGATCAGCATTTGCTGCCCGATAAAATCCTGGATCCGTAAAATGCGTTCGGCGACATGGTTGACGGCTTCCTCGGTATAAGGCAGCGGCAGCAAATCGTGCATGTTTTTATGATCGACACCGGTCCAGCAAAGATGATCGGAAAACCAGCGCGGTTCAACTCGTTCAATCAGTTGCTTTAATTTTTGCAGGTACTCGAAATCGAGTTCGTCGGTGCTACCCAGAGACATGGAGACGCCATGCATGACCATCGGATAGTCCTGGCGAATCGCGTCGAGGAAATAGAGCGGCTTGCCGCCATCGATCATGTAGTTTTCACTTAAGATTTCAAACCAGTCGATATTCTTCGGTTTGCGCTCGAGTATGTCCTGATAATGTTCTGCACGCAGACCCAGACCGAATCCAAGAAAAGGTTTATCGGTGGTCCGTGTCATCGTTGAAAGTCGAAGTTTTGCACGAGATGATTGTATCCAGCGGGCAAAAAAATGCACCGACCAGGTCAGTGCATTTTTTACGGCTGGAAATACAGCTTAGGCTTCGAATTTGCCGCCAGCACCTTCACACTCAGCCTTGGTGCGCTTAACCCAACCCTGTCCCGCACAGGAGTTCTGGCCGGCACAACTGGTGGTTGCAGTGGCGCAGGCACTGGTGCCTTTACAGGAATTGACGTTGAAGCATTTGCCGGCTGTTTCGCCCGCAGACGCGCTCATCGGTGCAACTGCGAACATGGCAGCAGCAGCTGCAGCCAGGGTGACTCCGGTGGTTTTCTTAGCTGTAATCATTAATTTATCCTCAAGTTAAACAAGTTGGTTGTACTGGTTATTTTCCCATTACGCGAGATTAGAGAAGCCGAATTTCTAGAAAGTTCAGAAAAATGCCAAATTTTTTAAATATTTTGGCAGTTGGCGGCTTATACGGAAATTTTATCGGTACTGTCGGATAGTGAGCTGTTTGCCACTTTGAATCAGTTCGAAGTGCTTTAAAACGTTCATGCCGAGCAGAATTTCGTCGACCCCCATACCCGGTATAATGGTGGCATTGACGTCGAAAAGCTCGATTTCTCCAATAGCAAGCTGATCCAGGCGAGTCAAATACGCCGTGGTAAGTCCGTTCGCAGTAGACACCGAAGTCGCTAGACCGGCTTTGAGTCCCAGTATTTGCTGCATTCCCCCGGGTATTGCCGTGGTAGTCGCGCCGGTATCGACCAGGAAAGTAACTTTATGGCGGTTAATCTCCCCATCGAAGACGTAATGGCCATGGCGATTACGCAACAGCACGATCTCGCGGAAATCACTCGAGGCCAGGGTTGCGATGGACTGGTTAGGATTATTCTGCTGATCCAGTATTTTTGTAAAAAACAGTGCCAACAGAAAAAAACCGAGTATCCATGCCGCGGCAGTAAACATCATGCCGAGTTTTTTAGTAGAATGGGGCATCGCACTACTTAACTTAGTGCTTAATCCTTAGAAATCAATGCAGGGCAGATTCGATGTCGGGAAACAGTATCGGCAAATCATTCGTAGTGACTTCATTCGGCGAAAGCCATGGTAGCGCCATTGGTTGCATCGTCGACGGTTGTCCACCGGGGCTGGCGCTGGAAGAGTCCGACCTGCAAGACGATCTCGATCGACGCAAGCCGGGAACCTCGAGGCACACGACGCAACGGCGTGAAGACGACGCGGTACAGATCCTTTCGGGTACTTTCGAAGGCAGAACCACGGGCGCGCCAATCTGTCTGCTGATTCATAACAAAGATCAACGCTCGAAGGATTACAGCGAGATCATGAACCAGTTTCGTCCCGGGCATGCTGATTATAGTTATACCCAAAAATATGGCTTTAGAGATTATCGCGGTGGTGGGCGTTCGTCGGCACGGGAAACGGCAATGCGTGTCGCTGCTGGTGGTATCGCAAAGAAGTATCTCAGTGCGCAATGTGGTCTGCAGGTGCGCGGTTACCTGTCGCAACTGGGGCCTCTTAAACCCGTTAACTTCGACTGGGATGAGGTCAATAAAAACGCTTTCTTCTGTCCGGATGTCGACATGGTGCCGGAGATGGAGAAGTACATGGATGCGTTGCGCAAGGAGGGCGAGTCTATCGGCGCGAGGATATCAGTGGTTGCAAGCGGCGTTCCACCGGGTCTCGGTGAGCCGGTGTTTGATCGCATAGATGCCGAAATCGCACATGCAATGATGAGTATCAATGCAGTCAAAGGGGTTGAGATTGGCGCCGGCTTTGACAGCATCGAGCTCAAGGGTACACAAAATCGGGATGAAATCACGCCAGCCGGTTTTTTATCGAACCATGCGGGAGGTACGCTTGGAGGTATTACGTCGGGGCAGGATATTCTAGTCAGTATTGCACTGAAACCGACCTCGAGTATTCACTTGCCAGGAAAATCTATCGATGTCGATGGCAAGGCTGTCGAAATTCGTACCAAGGGTCGGCATGACCCCTGTGTCGGTATTCGCGCGACGCCGATTGCGGAAGCCATGCTTGCCATCGTGCTGATGGACCACTACCTGCGCAACCGCGCCCAGAACGCCGACGTCGATTGTAAAACCCCGATCATCCCCGCCAGCCCCGATTAGTTGCAACTAGCTGTCGAGGGATTGCTTGATTTCTTTGTAGATCAGGCGAGAATGCTGGATGCGTTTGGCGTCGGTTTTGGCATTGCGGTGGTTACGCCATAATTGGCGTAATTTCTGGCGGTCGGCATGGGTGATTTCGGCTACGAATGCATCGATTGCGTCGTTGCCCTGCTCGATGATTCTATCGCGCCAGCGTTCCGCACGATGATGCTGCTGGATCGAGTGCTGACTCGCATTGTCAATTTCGGCCAAAGCTTCGAAAATAGGATCGGTATCTCGAGCGCGCAGTAGCTTGCCCAGGAACTGGTAATGGCGTTTCAGCGCGCTGCGCTTGTTTTGAATGCGTTGTGCGAGCGCTATTGCTTCGCGTACCGGTTCATCCAGCGGAATCCGCGCCAGTTGTTCAGCAGGTAATGCAGCGAGTCTTTTGCCCAGATCCCGGATAGCATGGCTTTCACGTTTGAGTTGAGACTTGCTAACGATTTCGTTTTCATCAAACTGTGCTTCGTTTTCCATAACTGAGTAGGATAAAATAATTCTATGGATCTTGAGAAAAATAACATCTTAGCATTCCCGCAGGCGGAATCGTTTAAAAACATCGTCGCCGATACGCTTAAAATGGCGCAGGCTAGCGGCGCAACCCAGGCCGAGGCGGGCTTATCGGTGTCTCAGGGCTTGTCGGTAGCAACCCGCATGGGTTCCGTGGAAACTATCGAGCACCAGCAGGATAATGGTCTCGGTATCAGTGTGTATGTTGGCCAGCACAAGGGCAGCGCCAGCACCTCGAACCTGGACCCGGAAGCGATTCGCAAAACAGTCGAGGCCGCGTGTAATATTGCTCGCTACACGTCAGAGGACCCCTGTGCAGGCCTGGCCGATGCCGAACTGATGGCGAGGGAAATACATGATCTCGACTTGTATCATCCCTGGGATATTGAACCGCAGGCGGTTATCGACCTGGCACTTGAATGTGAGAATTCCGCGCTTGAATTTGATCCGCGTATTGTCAACTCTGATGGGGCTTCGGTTGATTCGAGCGCTGGTCTTTCGGTATATGGTAACTCGCATGGATTTTTGCAGGCACAGCACAAAACCCGGCATAGCATCAGTTGCTCGGTTGTGGCAGAGTCCGATGGCAATATGCAGCGTGACTACTGGTATGACATCAGTCGCCATGCTGATGGTCTCGACAGTGCGCGTAGCGTAGGTGAAATGGCTGCCGAACGC
This sequence comes from Gammaproteobacteria bacterium, assembly GCA_049666745.1. Taxonomy (GTDB): domain Bacteria; phylum Pseudomonadota; class Gammaproteobacteria. Next base: position 5,609 of record JBATHL010000521.1, on the reverse strand, counting down.
ACTGTGCGCAGGCTGGATGCCAGCAAACTCCAGACCCAGCAGGCGCCGGTGCTGTTCGTGCCCGAACTTGCACGTGGCATCATCGGTAGCTTCACTGCCGCTATCGGGGGTGCCGCCCAATATCGTAAGGCGAGTTTTCTGCTGGGTGCGGCGGGAGAACGCGTTTTCCCTGAATTTTTTCAATTATACGAAAACCCCTTCATTCCGCAGGCACTAGGTTCGGCCAATTTTGATGCGGAAGGTGTGGCGACAAGCGAAGCAAAACTGGTTGTCGATGGTGTGGTGCAGAATTACCTGCTGGACAGTTACTCCGCGCGTAAGCTGGGGTTGACGACAACCGGGCATGCCAGCGGAGTACATAATCTGACTCTGGATCACACCGGTAAGACCTTTGACGAATGTCTTGCCACGATGCATCGAGGATTCCTGGTAACCGAGTTGATGGGGCATGGGGTGAATAACGTAACCGGCGACTATTCGCGTGGTGCCGCTGGTTTTTGGGTCGAAAACGGCAAGCTCGATTATCCGGTGGAAGAAGTCACCATAGCTTCCAACCTGCGTGAAATGTTTAAAGGCATTGTGGAAATCGGCAAGGACATCGATTTGCGCAGCAGCATTCGCTGCGGTTCGATGCTGATAGATAATATGACGATTGCCGGTTCCGATTAGTATGCAGGCGCGTTACCTGTCGATATTCGTGCTGGCGATAGTATTGTCAGCCAGTCCGACGCTCGTACTAGGTGAAGCGGAACCTCCCGGATATGTATTTAGCGTAACCGTACAGACCAGGCAGCAGCTCGATGTAGTACTCAACCGCGCCGAAGATTTACGTGAACTCTTTAATCCAGCTGAGCATAGTAAAATTGCTATTGTGTTACACGGCGATGAGCTGCAGTTATTTCAGAAAGACGGTTACCGTTTAAACCAGTCGATGGTAGAGCGTGCACGCCTGCTGGATCAGGATAACATTATTGATATCAAGGCCTGCCAGACGATGATGCGGACACTCCAGATCGAGCAAAACGAACTCCCCAGTTTCATTGAACAAGTTCCTTTTGCGCCCACAGAAATTAAGCGCCTGGAAAAAGAAGAAGGCTTTACCCGCCTATAGACCCCAGTTAACTTTGCTCAGCGTCAGCGTGACAGTTGTCTCCCCGGGTTTGAATTTTTCGATCCGTAATGGCAACAGCGGGGTTTCAGCGGCATAGTAATATCTCCAGTTCGTTTTTGATCTCACAATCATCTGTTCGAAAATTTCGGCTACGACCGTCTTACCGTTGACATCGAGGTTGCCTGTTCCGCTATAGACTAATGTTGACCTGGTTATCTTGCCTTTGCGGTAAAAATCAACAGTTGCCTCGTTCAGCTGTTGCATGCGCATCGAGACTGCAAGCAGGTGGATGATTTGATAATCGTAAACCTCCGCATCTAACTTCAGCTGCTTATGCCTGCCTTTTCTGAGCACCTCCAAACTTCCCCTTGCCCAGTCGAAGCTGGCCGATTCATCTTTCTCGGGGTTACCCGGGTCGGCATGCAAAATCTGCTGGATCTTTATTTCACCGTTAGCCTGGATGAAGCTGGTCTCAAAATAGGGTTTACTCTTGATAAATCCGGCATATATTCCCCGTGCCGCGGTTGTCGCGCGCCACCGCCACAGCTGGTCCATTTGTTGCAGGCTAACTTCTGAGACGGCAACGTGCATACCGCCTTTATGCAGGTCGTAACTGGCAGTGAATGATCGCAGTGGAACTTCGGCAGCCAATCCGGGAGGGACTAGCGACAGTGATAGCAGTAACAGGCTAGGGATTAAATGAAATCGGTTGTTCGAGCAAGGCCTTTTCATAGTATGGCTGGCCTCCTTCAATTGTTAGTTTGTTATCGCTTAGCCAGGCTAATACCTGCGGATACATCTGATGCTCGAGTCGATGCCCCTTTGCTTGCAGGTCTTCGACGCGATCGCCAGCTTCGACCGGATATTTGGCCTGGCATATTATCGGGCCGTCATCGAGTTCTGCGGTAACCAGATGAATGCTAACACCATGATGCGTTGCATTGTCGTCGAGTGCACGCTGATGAGTGTTCAGGCCTTTATAGGCGGGTAGTAATGACGGGTGAATATTAAGAATTCGATGCTCAAAAGCTTTTATGATTCCGGGGCCGAGGATACGCATGAAGCCTGCCAGCACAATATAGTCGGCAGCGACGGATTCGAGATAGTGCTGTAATACACCATCATATTGCTCGCGGTCCTGATAGTCTCGATGATCGATTACCCAGGTACTGAGGCCATGTTGGGTAGCGCGTACCAGGCCATAGGCTGTGCTGTTATTGGAAACGACCGCTTTAATTTGCGCATTAAGCCTGCCCAGCTCGATGGCATCGATTATGGATTGCAGATTACTGCCGTTGCCGGAGATCAAAACCGCCAGCTTGAGAGGCTCACTCATGTAAAGACGACCGCGGGCTGGTCTCCACGGGTGACAATGTCGCCGATAACCCAGGCGGTTTCTCCAAGCGTCTCGAGTTGATCCAGGCATTGCTGCTCCTGCCCGCCATCGATCGCCAGTACCATGCCGACGCCACAATTAAAGGTGCGCAGCATTTCCAGTTGTTCGACGTTACCGGCCTGTTGCAGCCAGCTAAAGACAGGTGGCAGTTGCCAGCTCGACAAATCGATTCGGGCGCAGAGATTCTCCGGCAGTACGCGAGGAACATTTTCCACCAGGCCGCCGCCGGTAATATGGGCAATGGCGTTGATTTGACAATTGCGGGCTAGCGCCAGCAGGTTCCTGACATAGATCCGCGTCGGTGCGATCAATGCATCTGCAAGCGACTGGCCACCACAATCCTGTGCCAGGTTCGCGTCCTTAACTTCGACTATCTTGCGCACCAGCGAAAAACCATTGGAATGCACACCCGAAGATGCCAGTGCGATCAGGCGATTTCCCTCGCTTACCTGGCTGCCATCGATGATGTGCTCCTTTTCTACAATGCCGACGCAAAATCCGGCAAGGTCAAAATCACCAGGCTGGTAGATACCCGGCATTTCAGCGGTTTCACCGCCAATCAGCGCACAGCCTGCCTGTTGACACCCGACGGCAATGCCTTTGATAACCTGTTCGGCCTGATCAACTTCGAGGCGACCAGTAGCGTAGTAGTCCAGAAAAAACAGTGCCTCGGCACCGAGTACCGCGATATCATTAGCGCACATTGCAACCAGGTCGATGCCGATACCATCAAGTATGCCGAGTTCGATTGCGAGCTTAAGTTTGGTGCCGACACCATCGGTGCATGATACCATTAGCGGGTTCCGGTAGCGATCCAGGGGCAGCTCGAACAAACCTCCAAACCCCCCGATGCTGCCGACGCTGCCCTCGCGGTGGGTAGATTTAATCGCCGGTTTGATGCGCTCCACCAGTTCGTTGCCTGCGTCAATATCGACGCCCGCTTCGCGATAATTAAGGGATGGTTCGGTATTCATGGTTTGTAGGTTCAGGAAATAATATTGGTGTGTTATTTTACACGCCTTGTATGCAAATGTCCGTTGATGAAAATAGGGAAACGATGAAGTCCTACAAAGTTTTAGCGTTACTGGCGGTACTGCTGGGTACATTACATCGGCCCGCAGCAGCGGTTACCGTTGAGGATCTGTTTACGGTAGAGTTGCCGGTTGCCGACCAGACTACCAGTTTAAGGCTTGAATCCTTCAGCGAGGCTTTCAAACAGGTAATAGTTAAAGTCAGTGGCTCGGATGAAGCCCTCCGCAGTCCGGCCTTTGAACGGCCTGTCGAAGGCAGTGCCCGCTACGTCAAACAATTTCGCTATATCAACCGCAGTTTGCCGGATGACGAGGAATATGACGCGGGGCGCCTTTATCTGCGCATCGACTTCAATCAGCAATTAATCGAAAGTTTGTTGCGCGATAATAATTTCCCGGTGTGGGGGCGCGAACGTCCTAGTACCCTGTTGGTGATTTCTTATGATGTAAATGAAAATATAAAACTGGTTGCCGATGACTCGACGCCAGACCTGGTCGACGCGCTTGACCGGGCCGCTTCGATCCATGCAGTGCCGGTATTGTTCCCGTTAATGGACCTCGAAGATATAGCCCTGGTCAAGATTGGTGATATCGTTTCACGCCAATATGACAATATTGAAACCATGGCCACGCGTTACTCGCCTGATGCGCTGCTGGTAGGCCAGATTGTTGGCCGCAGCGGCAAAGGCTGGCAGGGTGATTGGGACGTTCGCTTTGCGGAGCAAATATTCAAGTGGAAATTCAAGGCTTCTGCCAAACAGGCAGTAATCGACCAGGCTATCAAGCATCTTGCCAAAGTATTGGCACTGGAGTATGCACTGGAAGACCATCGGCGCGTTGAACAGTCGTTGTTACTGAGCGTTTCCTCGCTCGATGGTATCGATAATCTTATCGCGGTGCAGAAGTATCTTAAATCCCTGAGCGTGGTCGATAGCGTGCGTGTTGCACTGATAAACAAGGACGTCATCACTTATCGTTTGCAGCTGCGTAACAGTCCGGAGGACTTGCAACGACTGATCGATTTTGGAGAGGTTCTGGAGCAGGAGGATTTTCCTCAGGTGAGCGGTGAACGTGAGGCCCAGATTATTATGAACTATAGCTATATAGGCCGTGGAGCGAGCAATTAAACAGATAGCATTACCGCTTTCGCTAGACCGTCAGTACAGCTTTGAAAATTTCATCTCCGACCGGGCCGATTTAATTATTGCTAGCCTGAAGGCACTGATTCAGGGTGATGGTGAAGCTCAAATCGGGCTTTGGGGAGCGACTGCCAGCGGCAAGACTCATTTGCTAAATGCCAGCGCTGATTATGCGCGACAAAAAAATGTGGTATTGCAAATCTATGATGCGAAGCAACTATTGCAATGCGATGCGACTGAGTTCGAAGGATTCAGTCTTTGCGATGTGCTGGCGATCGATAACCTTGATGCGATAGCAGGCAATGCGGAATGGGAGGCCTGTTTTTATCAGGTAATCAATCGGTGTCGAGATGGAGATTACCGCTTTGTGTTTGCGATGTCCCATAGACCAGAGAATCTCGAAACTACGCTTGATGATTTTCGTTCTCGTCTGCAATGGGGGTTGATGTTGCAATTGCCCTCCAGCGACGATATCCAGATTCGTCAGATTTTACGCAAACGAGCGCAGTTGATCGGCATCGAGTTAGCCGAGGATGTGATTTCCTATTTAATGACCCACCATGCGCGCAACCTTGCCACGCAAATGGCAATTTTGCAGCGCCTCGATGGGGCATCCCTGTCGCAACAGCGTAAAGTTACGATACCGTTGATCAAGCAGGCGCTGCTGGAACCCGGGGACTAGCTTATTGCTGCGCTTGCTGTCCCAGGTAGCGGGCATAGTAGATACTTGCCAGAAACAATAAGGTGCTTGAGATCGTGGTGCCGAAACCGTACGCGCGCAACAACGGAGTCGAAGCTAGTACGCTAATACCGACACATAAGTAAACCAGCGTCATGTAGCCAATCCATCGATACGTATATAGCCGATTGTTCAACAATCCCTTTAATGGAAACAGCAGCGGCAGGGATAATAAAAGCACCCAGTAGTAATC
>JBATHL010000520.1:0-4210 GCA_049666745.1 Gammaproteobacteria bacterium | reverse complement strand
TTTAAAAAGATCCCGGATAAGTGCTGCGCACTTTCCGGGATGAGGGAGTGTAATCTCCGCACATATAACAATATTCGCAAGATCCCGGATAAGTGCTGTGCACTTTCCGGGATGACAAAGCCGTGCCCGCGGGCACGGCTTTGTCAATTTCTAACGGGTGATCCGGCGTCGAGCATACTGTTGATACGCTCGCGCGTCGCGTCGGTTTGGATCAGGCTCAGGAACGAACGCCGCTCGGCGTCATAAAAATCCTGTTCCTTCCAGACGGTCGCGGGATCGACATCACCCCCGGTTACGATTCTGGCCATCTCGCTGCCGACATTGACGTCATGTGGCATAAACATGCCCTTGTCGCGTGATTCCTCGAGCCATTTGACCATTTCTTCGAATACCGGTCTACCGGGCAGTGTCAGGGGAGGGCGTTCGAATGCGAGCTGTCCTGCAGGGTCGTCAATTGCCTTGATCGCCTCGCCAAGAATCCGATCGCGGTTAATTACGAAACGATCGTGGGGTCGCAGCATCGCCTGTTGCTTGGCAATGATCGGCGAAGTCGCAGTCTTGCCATAGCCGAGATTCATGAAGGCCTTCCAGCAGGCTTTGGTGATATCGTCACCGCAATTCAGTAGTTCGATCCAGCGATACAGGGTTTCCTTACAGCCGCCGCCACCCGGGACGACACCGACCAGCGACTCGACCAGCCCGGTAACCGAATTTGCGTGGCAGATAACCTGCCTGGCGTGTAACACTACCTCGAAGCCACCGCCGATCGACATACCCACCGGTGCCGCGACTACCGGGAACGCGGCAGTTTGCATGCGGTGTACCGTGTCCTGGAAATCCTTGAGGAATTTATCCAGACCATCCATATCGTCGCGGCGAAAGAATTCGCGCACTGCCTGCAGGTTGACCCCGCAGGAAAAGTGCTGCGCATCGTTATGCACGATCAGGCCTCGTAATCCCTCGCTTTCCACCTGGTTGAGGGCGTCGTCGAGAATCGCCATTGAATCGGCATCGAGCGCATTCGCCTTGCTATGAAATTCAACCAGCGCGATGCCGTCGAGGTCGAACCAGCTGGCGACAGCACAACTGTTGCGCGCCTGCATGGTCTGGCGTTTTTCGGTGAAGCGAATGACGCCTTCCGGGCGCAGGATGGGCTGCCAGTTACCACCATGTCGGCGTGCCTGTAATTCGTTATTCTCGACCCGGTAAAAGCTCGAACCCCTGGCCTGAGCCAGAAACTCAGGCACCACAAGCTGCTCGGCATCGAGTTTATCGATAAACTCGTTCACACCGATTTCGTCGATCAATTCAAACGGACCCTTGATCCAGTTGTAACCCAGTTTCATCGCGTCATCGATGCCGACCGGATCATCGCCAACCTCGGGAATCAGGGAAGCGGCGTAGCTCAGGGTTCGAGACAGTACGCGCCAGGCGAATTTTCCGTACAAACTGTCATCGTCGAGCAGGTGTTTCACTCCCTGTTGCTCGGCTTTGTCGGCGAGCGGCAGGCTCAGGCGTGGAGCGTCCTGGTACTGGCTGGTCTCGAGATTCAATACTTCGCGCCCGGATTCGTTATCACGATAAAAACCCTGGCCCTTTTTGTTACCGGTTTGTCCGTTGGCAATCATCTGCGTCATCAGCGGAATCTTCGCCGCTTCGGCGTGGAAGGGATCAGAATCCGGCAGAATATTGACCAGGCTTTGCACCACATCCGACATCAAATCGATGCCGATCAGATCATACAGGCCGAATACGCCGGTTTTCGGGATTCCCATCGGGCGACCGAAAATAGCGTCGGCTTCGAGCGGGGTCAGTCCCAGTTCGAATGCGGCCTGCAAAGCGCACTGGATGGCGAACACGCCAACCCGGTTGCCGAGAAACCCTGGTGTATCGAGGCAGGGCACCACGCCCTTGCCGAGCTGTTGTTCGCAAAAATCGGCCAGCAGATCGATTACCGCGGCATCGGTGTCCTCGCCGCGTACCAGTTCCAGCAGGCGCATGAAACGTACCGGGTTAAAGAAATGAGTGATTGCAAAACGCTGACGAAATTGCAGTGGCATGTCCTCGACCAGCAGACGGATCGGAATGGTTGAGGTGTTCGAGGTAATGATCGTCTGGTCATGACAAACATTATCGAGACGTTGATAAAGGTCCTTTTTGATATCGAGGCGTTCAACCACGGCTTCGGCAACCCAGTCACAATCAGCGAGTTGATCGAAATCATCGCGGGTATTACCGAGACGAATATTGGCTTCAGCCTGTTTACTTATCAGACCCGGCTGATTGGGGTCACGTAAACGCTCGAGACCGCGCTCTGCCAGCGCGTTGGCATTGTCATCGGTGGGCAGATCCAGTAACCAGACCTCGATGCCTGCATTGGCGACCTGGCCGGCGATACCGGCTCCCATGGTACCGGCGCCGATTACGGCGACTTTGTTAATACTCATCATTTACCTCTAGGCGGTGTTTTCTAGCGAGCCGATCAGTTCGCGTAATTTTTGCAGCGTCTGGCGCGGTGCCTCGATCGGCAGCATGTGGCCATAACGTTCGATTATGGTGGTGCTGGCGTTCAATTCCCTGGCAAAAGCCATTCCGGCCTTGACCGGCGTGAGGCGGTCTTTACGCGCCAGGATCAGTTGCGCCGGCACGTCGATAGTTTTAGCCACTTCACTGCCGTTAAGGTATTCCCCACAGGCGACCAGGTCCGCATGCAGAGGATTACTCGCCATGATCTGGCGACCGATTGCGATCGGTTGCATACCGGGTACGGCGCTGATGCCATACTGGGCGTCAGGTCCGAAGCCCCACATCAATAGCATGTCAGCGGCATCGGCAGCGCTGTTTTTGGCCGCTTCTATCAACGCCGGGTTAACCGGAATAGCACCCGCAGTACCAATCCCGGTAATCGACTTCAACAGTTCAGGTGCCTGGCGGGCGAGTTCGAGTACATCGAGAAAACCCTGTGAATGCCCGATCGCGTGTACCTTACTGACGCCATTGGCGCGAATGAATTCAGCCAGCCAGGCGCCCATGTCTTCGATGCTGGTCAAGGCCTCGCCCGCGGAAAGACTATGCCCAGGCAGGTCAGGGGCCAATACCGAGTAGCCATTGTAGGCAAACCAGCGCGTTTGCAGGGCCCAGCTGCGATGGTCGAGACCACTGCCGTGGACGAACATTACCGTCGGCAGGCTGCCGTCGAACGCCTTGCCCCCGGTGGCGGCATATGTCTTCTGACCGCGCACTTCGGTATACATCAAGCTGCTCCCGCGATGCGTTCCGCCGCCTTGAAACCGCGCCCGAAGTCTGCCTTGATATCGCTGATGTCTTCGATGCCTACCGAAACCCGGATCATGTCTTCGCTGATACCGGCAGCTTTCATGTCCTCACCTGTCAGACGCGAATGCGTGGTGCTCGCCGGATGTAATACCAGGGTGCGTGCATCACCCACGTTTGCCAGGTTCGAAGCCAGTTGCAACGAGTCGATGAAAGCCGCACCGCCGGCGCGACCACCGGTCACGCCAAAGCACAGCATCGAACCGGCACCGTCCGGAAACAGAGTTGCCGCCAACGCGTGGCTTGGGTTCGATTCCATGTCGGGATAATTGGTCCAGGTTACCGCTTCCTGTTGCTGCAGCCATTCGAGCAGGGCTCTTGCATTAGCCACATGTTGCTTCATACGCAGGTTCAGGGTTTCGATACCCTGCAGGATCAGGAATGCGTTGTGGGGGCTCATCGCCGCGCCCACGTCGCGCATTGATTCGGCGCGCATCTTCATCGCCAGCGCCGAAGGCCCGAATTCTTCCCAGAAGCGGATGCCATGGAAAGGCGCATAGGGTTCGGTCAATTCCGGGAAGCGACCGCTTTGCTCCCAGTCAAATTGACCGCCATCGACAATGACCCCACCGATAGCGACGCCATGACCACCCATCCACTTGGTCACCGAATGTACGACGATGTCGGCGCCGTGCTCGAATGGACGACACAGGCAAGGCGTTGCAAAGGTGGCATCGACAACGACTGGAATGCCGGCTTCGTGCGCGATTGTGCTGATGCCCGGAATATCGGAGATTTCCAGTCCCGGGTTGCCGATCGATTCACAGAAAACCATTTTTGTGTTGGGCTGGATGGCGTCGCGCAGGGCTTGTTCATCGTTAACCGAAACGAAGCTACATTCGATACCGAGGCGCTTGATCGTATGCTTGAGCAGGGT
>JBATHL010000519.1:0-14125 GCA_049666745.1 Gammaproteobacteria bacterium | reverse complement strand
GGTCGGAACCTTGCGCGAGACACGCAGTGCCGCTGGCCAGTGCCGCAGCCGCGCCGCCGGAAGAACCACCGGCGCTGCGCGTTAAATCGTAGGGGTTACGTGTTGCACCGAAGACATCATTGAAGGTGTTGCCGCCGGCACCAAACTCAGGTGTATTCGACTTGGCGTAAACGATGCCACCGTTGGCCTCGATTCGCTCGACCACAATAGCGGATTGCCCGGGCACATGATTTTCGTGCAACATCGAACCGTAAGTCGTTCGAACGCCTGCCACATCGGTTAAATCCTTGATCGCGACCGGGATTCCAGCCAGTACGGTATCACTGCGGCCATCCTCGTGCGCAGCGGCGCGCGCGCGTTCGAAGCAACGCGTCGGCAACGCGTTGATTTCAGAGTCAACCTGTTCGATTCGCGCTTCGAGTGCATCGAGCGTGTCAGCGATACTGATGTCACCCTTTTTTAACAGCGCTACTATTTCACAGGCGCTTTTTTTAATCAGTTCAGCCATAGCTTTCGCGCAAACTATTTTTTTGCACCTTGCCCATCGCATTCCGCGGCAATTCATCAATGATGAATACCTTGCGCGGTAGCTTGAAACGCGCCAGCACCGGCTCGAGCGCCTTGATCAGTTGCTCGCCATCGAGTTCAGTACCGTCTATCGGCACCACCGCCGCGGCAACGGCCTCGCCCAGGTCAGCGTGCGCTATACCAAACACCGCGGATTCGAGCACCCCTTCGAGGGCATCGATTTCGGTTTCGATCTGCTTGGGATAAATGTTGTAGCCACCCGAAATGATCAGGTCTTTATCACGACCCAGGATATGCAGGTAACCATCATCATCGAACTTGCCCAGGTCGCCGCTGACGAAAAAACCGTCGTCGCGCAATTCAAGCGCCGTTTTTTCCGGCTTGCGCCAGTATCCGAGAAATACATTCGGTCCACGTATTTCAATCATACCGATTTTCCCGGCGGACAAGGCAATGCCGGTTTCCGGGTCGGCGATCCTGATTTCGATGCCGGGTAACGGAAACCCAACGCTCCCGGCACGACGCTCCCCCACATAGGGATTGGAAGTATTCATGTTGGTTTCGGTCATGCCGTAACGTTCGAGAATGCGGTGACCGGTGCGCTCTTCGAATTCAACATGGGTTTCGGCAAGCATCGGTGCACTGCCGGAGACAAACAGGCGCATATGCGCAACCAGCTCGCGGTCAAAACGATCGTCGGCAAGCAGGCGGGTGTAAAAGGTCGGCACGCCCATCAACGCGGTGGCGTCTGCCAAATGTTCTATCATCTGATCGAGATTGAAGCGCGCCAGGAAAATCATCGACGCACCGGCAATCATGGCGACGTTGGTGGCCACGAACAGGCCATGGGTATGAAATATCGGCAACGCGTGCAGCAGCACATCGTCAGCCGTAAACTGCCAGTAGTCGACCAGCGTTGTTGAATTGGAAAGCAGGTTATCGTGGCTGAGCATGGCCCCTTTCGACAGGCCGGTGGTCCCGGAGGTGTACAATATTGCGGCAAGGTCCTGCGGCCCGCGCGCGACATTGTCGAACTCCACCGGATGCGATTGCGCGGCCTGCATCAGGTTCCCGCCACCATCACCATCGAGCGTAACGCAGCGTGCTTCGATGTCCTCGAATTCGTTTTCACGCTTGCTGCTGCAGACAAACACCCGGGGTTCGGCGTCTTCAAGGAAATAACCGACCTCGGCGCAGGTATAGGCGCTATTGAGCGGCAGAAACACCGCCCCGGCCCTGATCGTCGCCAGGTACAGCGCGATTGCCTCGACCGACTTATCCACCTGCACGGCAACCCGGTCACCTGCCTGCACGCCCAGGGCCTGTAACCGATGGGCGAGCCTGCCGCTGAGTCCAACGACATCGGCATAAGACCAGGTTCTGCCATCGGCGACCCGCATCAATGGACTGGTATCCGCGGCCCGTCCGGCCAGCAGGCCGTCAAACAGAAAATTCGTCATCATCAAATTACCGGAACCGGTTTACGGCGCAGGCCGCTGATCGCGTTGCCCGCAATCGCAAGCATCAGGATTGAGCCACCGACGAGAGTGAAAAAACTCGCGGTTTCACCGATAAACAGCCATACCCAGAGCGGGCCGAGCAATACCTCTGTCATCGATAACAGCGCGAGTTCGGCGGCAGGCACCACTTTTGAACCGATAGTATAAACAGCGAGTCCGACCCCGACCTGGAACACACCCAGCGACAGGGCGATCGCTACATCTTGCGCGGGGATATCGAATCCGTATCCGCCGAACTGGCAAACGATGGCAGACACAATGATCGCAAACACGCCGGCAAGAAAAACCGCCGGCAACATATCTTCCAGCTTGCCCCAGCGCAGCGCGATGGTGAAAATCGCAAAACCGGTGGCTGAAATAATCGCACTTATGTTACCCCACATGCGACCGGCAGAAATACCATTGAGTACCATGAAGGCAATACCGATCATAGCGAAGACCATGGCCACCCAGGTTGCCTTGCGTACCGATTCGCGCAGGATTACCCAGCCGAGCACGGCTGCCAGGAACGGCGCCGCGGCGAACAGGAACATGGCATTCGCCACGGTCGTGGTCTGAATCGCGTAGATGCCACCAGCAAAGGCCAGCACCAGCCCCATGCCGCCGATTGCACCGGCGATGCCGGCTTTTCTAATCGTGACTATCGGTTTGTAGCCAGAGCGGAAAGTGATCAGGATAAAAAGAAAAGCCCCCAGGGCCCAGGAACGATAAAACAGGATCTGCCAGACATTGGCGACCTCGATATTGCGAATGCCGAGCCCCATGGTCGACCAGAATACGCCTGCCATCAATACCAGCACGACACCATTCAGGTAACTGATATTGGGTGCTTCAATCTTGATCGCTGTTGCCTCGGGCATCGGTTGATAATTTCAGTATAAAAATGTGCTGCCAGAGATTAATTCAAGGTCGCTGGAATGCAAAGCATTAGTTTTACCCCTACGAGCATGATTTTACAGCGCAATCGCATCGGCCTACACTTCGCATCGGAGAGGTAGAACATGCAGCAAAACCAGCAGTTAAACCAGTTCACGGTGGACTGGCAAAAGCCCGGTATCGAGATCGACGTCGGAAAGCTTCCCGGTTACGCAGCCGATGCCGTCGCTGTCGAAACTTTCAGTCGCGATGGCGTGGTGTTACTGCGCGGCGTGTTCTCGGACTGGGTAGACACACTGCGTAGCGGTTTACAGCGTAACCTGGACGATCCACAACGATTTGCCTTTCCATGTGAAAGTAATCCCGAGGGTGAACCAGGCAGATTTTTCGACAGTTATTGTAACTGGCAGCTGATTCCTGAATACCTCGACTTTGTTTCACATTCCTGCGCCGCGGCGATCGCGGGTCAGTTCATGGGCAGCGACGATGCCCAGTTTTTCCACGAACACGCGTTCATCAAAACGCCGGGCACGCAACGCGCCACCCCGTGGCACCAGGACCTGCCCTATTACTGCGTCGACGGTAACCAGACGGCAAGCGTCTATGTCTCGCTCGACCGGGCCGACGCCGACGTCGCGGTACAATTTGTTAGAGGTTCGCACCGCTGGAACAAGCTGTACTATCCACGCATGTTTGATGACGGCAGCAGTTTCAACGATGACCAGCCTGACTCGATGCTCGAACCGGTACCCGACATCGATGCAAACCGGGATCAATACGATATCGCCACCTGGTCACTGGACCCGGGTGACATCATCGTGTTTGATTTTCGTACCCTGCATGGCACTGGCGACGCAACCATCAAGAGTCTGCGTCGTGCGTTTTCAACCCGCTGGTTAGGCGATGACGTCACCTATTGTGAACGCGCGGGAGACACTTCACCGCCCTACGTCAATCACGGTATGCGTCACGGAGACAAGATGCGCGAAGACTGGTTTCCGCTGTTGTGGCATCGCGCGACATAGAATTTCGCACGGACAACTCCACCAGGCCCTGGTATTTCGGGCGGCGTAAAACTTGCTTCCTGTTTTAGGGGAAGTAGGCTCTCAGACTCCCTAAATCAGCGACAGCTAACGATTTCTTTAACTATCGCGTTCATGAATATCCAAAGAATGTGGTTGTTAAACTCCGTTAATTTGTCTTGCATAATCTTCGGCATCAAAATGGCCCAGCGAGGCTGCGACTAGGCCATCGTCACTGTAGCGCCAGTATTCCCACCCCGGTGTTCGAACAAAGTTTCCGGTTCCACCAGCGCCAGTGTTGTGACCTTCCAACGTCCAGTGATATACCGCATGGGTACCCGACGAATGAAAATAATCCATGAATAAAACCATGTCAGGAAAGGCAGCCATAAAACCGCGAGCCATTTCCGCGACTCCGGCTCGACCAACCCAGGGTTCACCGTCGTTTATAATAATTCCGGCAGAATCATTCGAATACAATAACGCCACTGCTTCGGCATCATGCTCACACCAGGCGTTGGTATAGGCAGTTGCGTGCTGGCTTGCTTCCCGACGAGAAATTGTCATATTTTTATACTCTTTAAAATTTTCCAAGTTTACCTGAAGTTAAGCTTCATCAGGACAAGCTATCGTGAGTGGCTTCAGGCAGCAATAAAATAATACTTGCGCAAGGTCTCGCTGATTTCCCAGGTGCAACACGTACTTTTGGCGACAAAAAAGGTATCTCCAGCATGAGAAAACGGGCCTTCGACACTCTAAAGTCAGCAGACAGTAAGTAGTCTTTCTTACATTCATGGACTGGAATGGCAGAATTAGGATATCTTTTAACCTTGTTCAAACCTGAGTACCTCGAAATTGACTGAGTCAACAAAAATCAAGATTCCCCAGGAAGCCTTTGACTGGTATGACGAATACGCCCATGGCGACATCGACCGACGCACTTTTATGTCCAGGTTAGCATCTCTCGCTACTACCGGCATTAGTATGAGCCTGCTGAGTAGCGCACTGATACCAAACTATGCCCTGGCAGAACAGGTGTCGTTCAATGATCCCGATATCTTAGCCAGTTACGCAACATTCGAATCCCCGGATGGTTATCTTGAAGGTCGTGGCTACCTGGTAAGACCAGGGAAACTTGACGGCAAGGCTGCATCAGTGTTGGTTGTGCACGAGAATCGCGGGTTGAATCCGTACATCAAAGATGTGGCCCGCCGCCTGGCAAAACAGGGTTATATTGCCTTTGCTCCAGACGCGCTGCATACATTGGGCGGCTATCCCGGTAACGACGATGAAGGCAAGGCCATGCAGAAATCATTGGACCGCTCCAGGATCGAACAGGATTTCATTGCCGCAGCGAAGTTTTTGAAAGCTCATAAATTGAGCAATGGCTATTTGGGTGTCGTGGGTTTCTGTTTCGGCGGCTACATTACTAATATGCTAGCGGCAACGTTACCCGGCACTGTCAACGCTGGAGTCCCTTTTTACGGCACTCCTGCAAAAGACTCCGTGGTTGGCAATATCAAGGGCCCCCTAATGCTACAATTTGCCGAACTGGATCCGCGAGTCAATGGTACCTGGCCAGCCTACGAGACATTGCTCAAGAAAAAGGGCGTGGATTATCAGGCTTTTATTTACCCAGGCGTCAATCACGGCTTCCATAACGATTCTACCGGGCGCTATAACAAAGAAGCAGCGGAATTAGCCTGGTCGCGAACACTAGCTTTTTTTGACAAGCACCTGTCTTAAATGACTGGGTAGAATAAAATAAATAGTCATAAACGCACTTCAGATTTTAAAATTGCCTAGACTTCTTTGCGCGCTTTCCACAGCTCCCAGGCCAGCCTGGCCCTGACACCGATACCGAGAAAAGGCTTGATCGGCAGCAAATTGGGTTCACCCAGGCTTTGCATGTAGCCAATCAGTTCATTGTCGACGCCACAGGCCATGTCCGCGGCAAGCATACCGCCTGCGGTACCCTTGGTGACACCAACCGCGTTCTGGCAAACCGAGGTATGAACGTTATCCGCCAGTTTGCCAAATCCGGGAGCACCGTTTTGCGACAGGCAGATAAATCCGGTCCAGGTAAATTCCATGTTGACCTCGGGCAGCATCGGAAAACGTTCATCGAACAGTCGTTTATGGCGGCGGCCAATTTCAGCCTGGTAATCGGCGCTCTCGCGCATCGACGGGTTATAGTAAATATTATTGCGTATCAGGATGCGGTGATCGCTAGTGTAACGCATCGTGATCGACGCAAACGCATTCGCCGGGGTTACCCCCCAGTTTTCCTCGCAACCAATGGCTTCCCGCTCCGCGGTGGTCAGTTGCCGACTCAGACTGGCATTCGCCGCAAACGGCAACAGGCGACGTTGGTAGAAACCGAACTTATCGGCGAAGGCGTTGACCCCGAGAATCAACTGCGCCGCGCTGACTTCACCTGTGGCCGCGGTTATCTTGATACGAGCACCTGTTTCGAGACCGGTGACCGGCGTGTTTTCATAGAGCACTACATTTTCCGGCAGATTATCGGCGAGCCCGCGCACCAGCGCCGCCGGATTGAGCAGTCGACAGCCCGGGGTGTAAACCGCCGCCTTGAAATGCGACGTACCCAGCCGTTTGTCCAGATCGGCTTTGTCGATCCAGGTAAAGGGTTCGTCGAGTGCTTCGAGCTCGCGCGCGAACGGCTCGAGCATTTCTTTCACACCCTGGTCGGAGCTGGCGGTCTGATACTTGCCGGGTTGACTCCAGTCACAATCGATAGCGTAACGCTCGATCTGGGTTTCGTGATAGTCGATGGCGGCGCGTGCCAGCGCCATGTAGCGGTGTGAACCTTCGAGTTCATCCATCGAACTGCCGACAACATGCGGTAAATCGATGGCAAACCCGGAATTCCGCCCGGATGCGTTTTCACCAGCCTCCCCTGCATCGAGTAAAATAATTTTGTCGTCGGGACGATTTTCGGCGAGACGACGCGCCGCGGCGAGGCCGGCAAAACCGGCACCGATGACAACCCAGTCGGCAGTTTGCGAACCTGACAACGACGCTTTAGGAGTACGCGCCGGCAGGATATGACTCCAGCCATTGCTGTTGTCGTTGACCGGTAAATGTGAAACCTGTTTTGAGCTCATTTTTCCTGGTGCCAGTTCGACGGATGAATGGTGAAATGTAGCAACGCCGATTCCGCCTCGTAAACCAGCTCAGTACCGCTGGGCAGCCAGATCGAGTCACGGGGTTTCAACTCGTGTACCACACCATCGGCATGCAGCTTGAGCAGGCCGTCGAACACGGTGAGTACTTCATCGTATTTTATCGTCCACGGAATGCGCGCATGGCTTAACCTGCCCCAGCCGACGCCCAGTTCGGTGCCGTCCTCGGCACCGCAGACGGCGGCCACCTCGGCCATCTCGCCGTACTCGAAACGTGGCGCGAACTCTAGATTATTGAATCGTTCGATACGCACCGCAGCCTTTTCAACGGTCATGTTGGTATCCCCTGTTGCATATAAAATACATATCTGTATATTTAAACATACATAACTGTATGGTAGCAACAATGTCAGACACCGGCCTGCTTCGCGCAGTCGCAGAACGCGGCACTTCCAATCCACAACGCAGCCAGTTACAGCGTTTCGACTGGCTGCTGAAAGCACTGGATATTTTCGTTGCCGAAGGCATAGACGCGGTTCGTATCACCCGCCTGGCGCAGGACCTCGGTGTCACTCGCGGCAGCTTTTACTGGCATTTCAGAAACCGGGAAGATTTGATCGACGCGTTAGTCAGCTACTGGAAAGACAAGAATACGGCGGCCATTACCGAATCCGTCAACCATGCCGGAGACCTCACCGATGGAATTTTTCGTTTTTTTGAAACCTGTATCGATGCGGCGCGCTTCGACCCCCGCCTCGACCTCGCGCTCAGGGAATGGGCACGACGCTCGGCAAAAGTGCGTACCCTGGTGGATCGCGAAGACGAGGCCCGTATCGAGGCACTGTGTGATTTTTTCAGCCGGTTTGGCTACGACATGCCCGAGGCACTGATTCGTGCGCGTGTCCTCTACTATTCTCAGATCGGATTTTACGCGCTCGAAGTCAGGGAATCCCTGGCTACCCGCCTCGGTTATACCGAAGCCTATTTTGAATGCTTTACCGGTCGGCAGTTATCAGCGATCGATGTCGAATATTTCCGCCAACACATTCTCGACACCTATGGAGATGAACCGTCATGAGCAGAAGATCCCGACGTAGCAAACATCATGGCGTGGCCGACACTTCGCATCAACGCAAGGTTAACTACCGTAACCTGAAAAACCCACTACTGAGGCAACCCGCGTTCAGCGACGACCGGCTCGAGGCAATACACGACACCGCGCTGCGCGTTATCGAAGAACTGGGCATCAAGGTGCTCAACGCCGAGGCCCGGCAATGCTTTAAACAGGCCGGTGCCAGTGTCGATGAAGAATTACTGATCGTTAAAATCGATCGCGCACTGGTAGCCTCTGCCCTCGAATCAGCACCGAGCGAGTTCGTCATACATGGCAGAACAGCAGAGCATGATGTCGCACTGGGCGGGGATAATATTAATTTCGTGTCGGTAGGCGGCGCGCCGCATATATCCGACCTCGATCATGGCAAACGACCCGCAACCCTCGAAGATACCCGTAACATCATCAAGTTAAGCGAACACTTCGACGTCATTCATCTGCAATCACCCAACGTCGAATCGCAGGATATCCCGGTACACCTGCGCCACTACCAGGTTACCGAAAGTCAGCTCAACCTGAGTCAAAAACCGTTTTTCATTTATTCGCGTGGCTCGACACAAGTCGAAGACGCATTTGCAATGACGCGAATCGCCTATGGCCTGAACCAGCAGGAATTTGCATCCAGACCCTGTTGCTACACCGTAATCAATACCAATTCGCCACGCCAGCTCGACGTGCCGATGTGCCAGGGCATCATCGATTTCGCGCGGGCCGGCCAGGTAGCGGTGATTACCCCGTTTACCCTTGCCGGCGCGATGGCGCCGGTAACCATGCCCGGCGCCCTGGTGCTGCAACACGCCGAGGCGTTAGCGGGTATCGTGTTGTCGCAAATAGTACGCGCCGGGGCACCCGTCATTTATGGTTCGTTCACTTCCAACGTCGACATGAAATCGGGCTCACCGGCTTTCGGCACTCCTGAATTCGTAAAGGCTGCCTTCGGTGCCGGTCAACTGGCCAGGCATATCCAGATTCCCTGGCGGGGCTCGGCAGCGACCGCATCCAATACCCCGGACGAACAATCGGTGTATGAATTTTTAATGTCGGCCTGGGGTAGCGTACTCGGCGGGGTAAACATGATGGTGCACGCGGCTGGCTGGCTGGAAGGCGGACTCACCGGCTCGATGGAGAAATTCATCCTCGATATCGAGATGCTGCAAACATTCGCCGAGATTTTCGATCCGCTTAACTGTGATGACGCCGAGCTTGCGTTCGAAGCCATCGCCAGTGTTGAACCCGGCAGCCACTTTTTCGGTTGCGATCACACCATGGAACGCTATCAAACCGCGTTTTACGAGCCACTGGTTTCGGACTGGAGCAATTTCGGCCAGTGGGCTGACAATGGCAGTAAAACCGCGACCCAACGCGCGAACGGTATCTGGAAGAAAATCCTGCAGGAGTTCGAAGCGCCGGTGATGGACGTGGCCCGCCGCGAGGAATTAATGGCTTTTATCGAGCGCCGCAGCGCCGAGGGCGGTGCGCCGGTTGACTGAAATCAGTTGACTGAAATCAGATGTTCTTCGACTTATCTCCGACCAGGGCACTTTCAAATGGTGGTCGGGAATTGCCCAGTCCTAGGGCTTTACGTAGTGCAGGGTCGAATACTTCATTAATCGCCCGCTGCGGCAGCAACTTAAAGAAAGCGGTGTCCGAAAGCTCCAGCGAAGTCTTGTGGTTGCGCGGATTGGAACGCGCCCAATACTCGATTTCGAGCAACAGTGGATCCCCTGCCTGGTAAGCCCGGGCCGCAAACTGCTCGATTTCATCCACCGAAGTGATCGCATGAAACTCGCCCTGGAAAGCCACTCCAGTCACGGTTTTGACATCGAGCAGGTAGGGGACGACATATGGACCGTTGATCACTACCGATTTCTGCGAGCTCGAAATACGCGCCTTGTGCGCCGGGCCCATACTGTGAACCTTGGTGATTACCGGACGCTTGAACTGGGCACGATCGCCTTCCTCGGCATCCCACATCTCCAGCGTCATTCCCAGGTAGCCTTCATACTTGTCCGGTTGCGGAACATCGTCGGCCTGCCAGCCTTCCCCCAGCGTGATCTCGACGCTGTGCTGTTCGCCATCACGGATGAGCGCCAATGCAAGCGTCTCACCTACCCGATGCTGGCCAATCATTCTGACCACCTGCTCGGTATCGATCACGCTGGTATTATTGATCTGGTAGATGACGTCATGCGTGAAAATCCTGCCCTCACTCGGACCTTCAGCCGGCGTCCTGGTAACTACCAGGGCGCCACCGCCGTGCGGCACCTTACACACTTCCGCCTCATCCGGTGTAAGCGTACTGACGATACCGGTGAGTCCGGCATCACCCCAGCTCGGCGGGCCCTGGCGCAAATCAGCCACAACCTGCATCACCAGGTTGATCGGTACCGCAAAGCCAACTCCGACATTGGTACCATAGCGTGATGTGTCGATAGCGGTGTTTATCCCGATTACATTGCCCGCGCGGTCAAACAGCGCACCGCCGGAATTTCCGGGGTTTATCGCTGCATCGGTCTGCAGGTATGGAGTACTGCCTTCACGGAAACGCCTGGTATGCGAAATGATGCCCCGACTGATCGAATCGGGATTGCGTCCCAGCGGATTACCAACCGCGAAAGTTTCATCACCGGGTTTAACGCGGTCAGAATTGCCAAGTTTCGCCACGGGAAGACCATCGCATTCTTCGAGCTGCAAAATCGCAACATCCGATCTGGGAGTAGCATTGATGACCCTGGCCGGGATTCCGGCGGTGCGCTGCCATCCCCGCGGGTAAACTTCGATGAGAGCCGCATTATCGATAACGTGTTGATTGGTCCAGACTTCGCAGGTGCGCGATGAAACCAGGAATCCGGAGCCGTTACTGATCTCCCATACCGAATCACCAAACCGGTCAACGGTAACATGGGACATGGTGCGAATGGATACCGAGACGTCCAGCATTCGTTCGGTATCGATCTTGTCGTGCTTTTCGAGCGCGTAGATACCCAGTGGTATCAGGCTGGCGAATAGTCCCAGCACGGCAAGTCGCCACAAAATGGTACTCTTCCTGTTCATGCGTCACCTCGTTAAGAATTAGGTGATGCCGCCTTGGTTAAGCTTCTTTTTATATATAGTGCAAATTTCAAGCCAGTGCTATCAGCGATTATCCAGAACAGGTTTCCGATTCCCGAAAAATCATAAAATATTCTTTTATTTCAACTATTTAAGGATAAATTACCGGGACATAAAAAAAGATTGACGCGGGCGATACCTGCCGACAAAAAACCGGCAAATTCCTGCATAAATTAGCTGCATGTCAGATTTTGCCGGTTTTTTTGACAAGTGTCGGCAAGTCGTATCAAGCTAAAATCGGCGCCTATCAGGCCTTTTTGCTGATTACTCTGCCGTTAGCAGGTACTTGACGATGCGGTCATTGCCGGAATCAGATAACCACAATTCCGTACCCCTCACTTCGACGCCTTCAGGCGTAGTAAACCGACCCTCGCCCCTGCCCGGTTTACCATCACCGAGTACATGCAACAGCCTGCCGTCAGCGTCAATAAACTTGACCGAGTGGTTGTTTTTATCCGCTGCAATGATGATACCGTCGGCAGTCAAATCGAGGTAACGAACCCCATCGAAGCCATACTGGCTGCGCCCGAGTTCAAGCTTGATTTCGAGATCTGGAGACAGCAAAAGCATGCGGCTGTTGCCAGCTTCTGCGAGCCAGATATTACCGTCCCCGGCCAACTCCAGATCATGCGGGGAAGCAAGCCCCGTCAGTTCGGCGACGACTTTTCCGTCCTGGTAGGCCACGACATTACCCGACCAGGCCCCGGCGACATAAACCCGTCCGTTTGGGTGCAATAGTATGCCCTCCGGCCCGCGGATTCGTTCGCTGAGCTCATCGACCAGCTTCGCACTGGTGCCATCGATCTCGTAAACGGTGACCCGATTGTTATGCGTATCGGCCACATAGGCACGCCCCTGCCGGTCAAAATCGACATCGTGAGTACCGGACTGATGATCCGATCCAAACTCGGCTACCAGTTCGAGCGATTCAGGATCCAGGATCGCGATACGATCATTACCTACATCGGCGACAAATAAATACCGGCCATCCGGCGACAATTTGAGATCGTGTGGATTACTTAACTGCGCAGTACTGGAGTTGACATAAGATAACTCAACTTCTGCCGCAGGCGTCGTGCCGGCCCAGGTCGTTATAAAAATTAACGCTACAAGCTGCGTAATCATACGTGAGTTGCGGATTACCGGTTTCAGATCAGCAGGCATGGCGTTGGCTTCATTCCAGTTGTTGAAGCGTCCATGTTAGCAGTATGATACATGGATGAAAAAGCGTGTTCGGATAGCAGCGGAATTCGATCCCCTGCACCAACACCACTCAATCCTTATCCAGGGTAAAGCAAGCATGCTCGACACTTTCGATACTAATCGACTACAACATCTGCAGCCCGATGATATTTCTGACTCGCTGGAACGTGGTTCGGTGGTATTTTTTCCACAGTCTCCGGTTCCGATTCCATCCGCAGAGGACCTGCTTTTAATTCGCCAGGAACTACCTGAACTGCTGCGGCTGAAGAACATCAGTTATCACCCCGAGGCCGATCGAGTCCGCGGGCTGGATGAGGCAGATCCGGAACTGGCGACACGGGTAAAACGTATTCTGGTCGAGGTTAGCGATAATATTGCGGATTTCCTGACTATAAATGCACCCCGGCTAGTCGAGAACTGGACGGTGGGCACCTGCAGTTTCAGGCCGATAGAAGAACAGGGCAGAAAACTGGACGCTCATGCCAGTAACGAACTGGTGCATATCGACGCCGGTGCTTACGGAGCGACCAACGGCGACCGAATTCTGCGGTTTTTCATCAATGTGAATCCCGACCAGGATCGAGTCTGGGCGACGAAGGGCAATTTTCCAGAGTTGTTCCAGAGTCATGGTGAGCAGGCTCAACTTGGCTATGCGCATGCGGGCGACGATTATATGACCAAGGGGCCCATGGACCATGCTCGCACCGGTCTTATCAATATACTGGCCAGCGGCGTGCCGGTACTCAAGGTGCTGGATTCTTCACCCTATGACCGGGTGATGCGAAAGTTCCACAATTACATGAAAGATACGCCTGCTTTTCAAAATGAAACGCAGGGACATGAGGAGTTTCGCTTCCCGCCGTTTTCTGCCTGGATGGTATTTACCGATATGGTCAGCCATGCCTGCCTGTCTGGTCAGCATGCATTCGTCCACACCAGTATTGTTCCGCTGAGTAATTGCCGCCTGCCCGATATGGCACCAATGAATATTCTGCGACAGGCAGCGCTCAGCAGCTAGATTCGTAAACGCTGCCGTCGCTGAATCTCAACGGTTCAAAGCTCGAAGTTCTCGACTGCCATATCAAGGCGCTCGATGACGTCGTCAATCTCGATTAAATCCATCACACCGTCATCTTCGATGCGGGTACCCCAACGCAACTCCTGCGGGCTTTTGCCGCGAAAACGTTCGGCCGCCTGCGGAAATTTATCAACACACAACTGCAACGAATTATAAGGCCCGCTGCGCAGGGACCAGGTGGATGCATGCAAACCGATGACGGCTGTGCCCAGCGCATTGGCCAGGTGAACAGGTCCCGCATCAGGACTCAGGACCACATCCACGCGTTTAAGCAAGGCGACCAGTTGTGGCAAGGTATCCTTGCCGATCAGGTTGATAGCCGGTTGCTGCATCGCCTGCTCAATCGCTTCTCCGGTTTCGCGCTCCAGCTCAGAGGGCCCGCCGGATAAAACCACTGCCATACCATGATGCGTCATCGCATAATCGGCCACGGCGGCATAGCGCTGCGCGCTCCAGTTGCGGCGCGGATGGCTGGAACAGGGCGAGATCAGCAGAATTCGTTTACCCGCTGGCAACACCGAATTCGC
>JBATHL010000518.1:0-2026 GCA_049666745.1 Gammaproteobacteria bacterium | reverse complement strand
TTCATGATTTTCGATTGAACTGGCGTATTTGTCGGCGTTGTTTCTTGTCGGGGCGTGATGCGGAATGCGGACGCTGCATCATCGCCAGCTTGCGTTTTTCCGCTTCAGTGCCACGCTTCTCGATACTGGTTTCAGTCTCTCGATACAGGACCTGAGCAGCGCAGGCCGAACCGCGGCGTTCGCTGAGCCCGGTAACAATAATTTCGTAGCGCTCATAACCACGCTGGACTTCAAAACAATCGCCAATTTTAACGCTGCGTGATGGTTTTATGCGCTGCCCCGCCAGGTGCACCTTGCCACCAGTAACCGCTCCACTGGCAAGTGCCCTGGTTTTATAAAAACGCGCCGCCCATAGCCACTTGTCCAGGCGAACCTTTTTTTCGCCGTCGTTCACCAGGTCACCAGCAGTCGATTTGTCCTGTCAGACATAGTGCTTGTGAATATATTTCATGATTCGATCGGCCATCGAAAAACCGCTTAAAACTGCACCTTCTATACGTGGTGCGGTACACCAGTCGCCACAGGCCCCGATCGCCTGCGACTCGTCAAACAGGGAATCCTCGTTGATCGGATTAATCGGCAGTGCATGTTTCCAGCAATGTACCGCAGCAGATACGGGTTTGTGTGCGCTCAAATCGGTTGCCTCCCAGAAAGCATCAAGCAAAGCGTGCATAACTCGCCCTCGAAAACTGGCGGCATACTGTTGCGACCATTCGGGTGACGCGTGCAATACCCAGCAATCGGCATCGTTGGCAGCGTCGGTGAATTGATAGCGGGAAATCCATGACAATGGTGAATCCAGTACGAAAGCCGCATCATAGGGAATATCAAGTGGTTGCTCAAAGGCAAACATACCACTCCAGCATACGGTCATATCGACATTCTCGGCAGCATCGCAAATGGCTGTAATCGAGCGACTCAAGTCAGACACCTGGTGCGCCGAGGTGGCGATGATGACGATATCATAGGCACCCTGGTAATCGCCGCGATCGTTAAATAGGCGCCAACCACCGTCATTCTGACGCTCCAGTTCGGATATGTTGGTCGAGGTAACAACTTCGCAATGGCGCGACAGGTTTTCAGCAACCGTCTGCATGCGTGGTACACCGACAAATCTCTGTGTCGCCATATCACTGTTAATTATCTGGCCTTTTTGTAACTCGACGATCCAGCCATCCCAGGGACGCACAAAGCCCTGAGTTTGCCAGGCCGAGACGATATTCCAGAACAGGGGATTATTTACCGTGAAATACTGCGCGCCATTGTTGAACTCATACTCTCCCGCCCGAAACCGATTGATTCGTCCGCCGGGAAAAATGTTCTTTTCAAAAATTTTGACGTTTTCGACCAGGCCTTTTAGTGCTGTTCCGCAGGTAAGTCCTGCCAGACCGGCGCCAATGATGGCGACTGATGGCATTTTACCCACTGCCTGATCAAAGTGCCGGGAAATCGCCGGCGTACTTCGAAATCCATTCCCCTGCAGCTTCCTGGGAGGTGAGCGCGCGACCTTCCAGCCTTTCGACTTCCTTGCGATAGTGTTCGATATGGCAGATCTGTTCAATCATGCGTAAACGAAAGACATCCCTGGATTTTTCAAATTCGATGCCTACTTCGTAACCCGTGGCGGATTTTTCACACCATACGACGTTCCCTACCAGGTGGTTATCCTGCTGCAGAAGGGGGATACAGACCCTGACCCGCTGTAAAACCTCGAGCGGCTGTTGCGACATGAATGCGAGGCCACCCAGGCTTACATTGGTTATGGTCTGGTCTACAGTTTCATCGTTTTCATCTTCCACCCAGTCCAGCGTAACCTGTATCGGCACATCTGCCGGGTGGCGGATAAATTTTCGTATCGTTGTCTTATCCGGCAATGGTCACCAACATTTGGTTTAGCTTGGAGACAAAGCCAGCTGGATCATCCAGTTGACCGCCTTCCGCCAGCAATGCCTGATCAAACAAAATATCAGACCAGTCCGCAAACTTGGTCTTAGATTTCTCCGCATCAAGCTTCTTAACTATAGGA
>JBATHL010000517.1:0-6283 GCA_049666745.1 Gammaproteobacteria bacterium | reverse complement strand
TGTCATCCCGCCAACCCCAATGTCATCCCACTGACGCCGGTCTCATCCCGTTAACCCCCCCTGTCATCCCGCGGCTCGACCGCGGGATCCAGAGGAACCTTGATGCTGTTGGCTGGATACCGCGGTCCAGCCGCGGTATGACAAGTGTTAAGGCAGAGTCATTTCCGCGTAAGCGGGAATCTCCTGATGCGTCACGTTCCTGAGATCCCCGCTTGCGCGGGGATGACAAAAAAAAGCGGGGATGACAAAAAAAAGCGGGGATGGCAGACAAAAGGGGCGGGGATGGCGATCAAGTCACAAAACAACCCATTGCGCATAGAAAAAGCTCAACTAATCTTAATTACTTCCGATAACCAGTTATAGAGTCACCGATGCCTGAAGTGATTCGTAACAGAAACCAGGGAATGATAGTTAAAATCTATAAATAAACTATGCAGATCAATCAACGTTTTGGCTTAACCATGATTATCGCGACCCTGCTGGTCATGGTTGCGACAGTCTATATCCTGTTCGATTATCAACGCGATAACCGCGCAGAACTGGCGCGCGCGCAGGGCCTCGACCTGGTGCGTTTGCTCAGTGGCATGTCCTGGGATGAGCTGGTACCGCAGGCTGGCAGAAAAGGTTTGCTGGCGGTGATCGACCAGGGACACAGCAATCCCGATTTTGCCTATGGCGCGGTGGTTGACATCGATGGCAGGGTCGCAACCGAGGTCACTCGTTCCGGTGTCATCGTTCCCGATGGTGTTATTGTCAACGAACCTACCAACTGGTTAGGGCATCGGGTTCTGTCTTCTAATGGCAGCAATAGCCGGGTTGAATTCATCGAGTCGCATGCCCCGGTGTTTGACGAGGGAGTACACAAGGGTTTTGTACGGCTCGGATATCTCCGGCCCGTTTTCAGTTTCAGTTATTTCGAAATGCCCTTTCTGGCGACGCTGATGCTGCCGATCTTCCTCCTGGTGCCCCTGTTTTACTTCATGCTGCGGCGTGAAATCAGGCCACTCAAGCACATCAGCGAACGCTTTGAAAACCTGGCCGAACAGGTCGGCTTCAACCAGGTCGAATTGCAACCGAGCCAGGCGCTGAGCGATTTCATGGAGCAGTTCGGCAGTTACATCGAAGCCACGCAAACCAGGATCGAGGCTTTGAACAAGGAGCACGATGACTTGACGATGTCGAGCAAGCTGCTGACCTATAAGAACAATCGTGTCGATGCTATTTTACAGAATTTCCCCGACGCGATCCTGGTGATCGATGAAGCCGGCGAAGTCAGTTATGCCAACGGTAAAATCGAGCGCTTACTCGGGGTTGACCCGCAGGCGATACTCGGCAAGAAAACCCGCGAATGGTGTGATGATCCGCAGATTATACCGTTGTTGACGTTCGGCGACGTCAAGGCGAACCTGCAGGCCAACCAGGACACGATCCAGGTCAGGTTCGATGACCAGAGTGAAAAATCGGTGCAGTTCAACGTTTACCCGTTGTTCGTACCCAATGATGAAACCCGGATCCTGGGACGCCTGGTAGTTGTCCGTGATGTTTCCGAATCCCATTTGATGCGCCAACGCCAGACTGAATTTATCTCGCACATATCCCACGAGTTGAAGACGCCACTCAACGTGCTGTCGATGTACAGCGAGTCATTGCTCACCGAGGGTGCCGACAACGAAGAGTATCGCACCGAAGCGGTAAACGTGATTCATGACGAGGTCGAACGCCTGTCGACCCTGATCAATAACCTGCTGGCGATCAACCAGTACGAACTGGGCGGTGTGGTCGCCCAGCGCAAGCATGTGCGCATGCACGAATTCCTCGAAGACGCGTTTAATAATATTAAGCAGGCCCGGGATGACAAGGGGCTCGAATTCGACCTCGATATTCCACGGGAAATGAGCATGATCTACATCGACAAGGATTTGTTCCGCATTGCGATCAACAACTTGCTGACCAACGCGATCAAGTACAGCAAGCCCGGAGGCAAGGTCAGTTTAAATGCCAGCGAAAGCGAAGACAGTATCGAAATCGTCGTCAGTGACGAGGGCTACGGCATTGCCGAGAGCGATATTAAGCAAATTTTCAATAAGTTTTTCCGTTCAACGGACGACAACATAAGAAAGCAGACTGGCCACGGCCTGGGTCTATCGCTGGCGCGTCAAATAGTCCTGATGCATCACGGCGATCTGAGTTGCACTAGTGAACCCGGTAAGGGCAGTCAGTTTACGATCCGAATGGAGAAGGTTTCGAACCAGATTATAGATGCGGCCGCCTCATGAAGAAAATTGTAATTGCTGATGATGAACCGCATGTGCTGCGGGTGTTGAAGCTTTCCCTGGAGAAAGAGGGCTACGCGGTGGACACCTGCGCCAACGGTAAGGAAGCGCTTGCCCGGCTGGAACGGGAATACCCAGACATCCTGATCACCGATATCCAGATGCCACAGATGACCGGTGAGGAGTTATGCCTGCATATCGAGCAGCATATGCCCGATCGAAATTTCCTGATTTTCGTGCTCACTTCACGTACCGAAATCGAACACCGTGAATGGTCACGCGAAATCCACAACCTGCTGTTTCTGGAGAAACCGGTCAGCATTCGCAACCTGGTTGAGAAGCTGGATGGATATTTTGCCGGAACGACCGATAGCTGGAGGATTTCCTGATGTCATCGCTGTCGGGTAACAACGTACATTTCGACAATTATCTTGCCTTGCTGAAGGGTTTTGACCCGGCAGTCGAGGGTATGATCGCGTTCGATCATGAGCACTGTTTTGTCTGGCAGGACAGCACTGAAGCGCTCGATCTCGCCGTGGTGGTGCCACAGTTGAAGAGTTTTCACGACGGCGATAGCGATACTGCGCTGACTTCGCTTGAAGACGGCTCCAACCTCGAACTGGTCAACCTGCGTAACCAGCACGGTGAAGTGGCGCTGACCCTGTGCCTTTATCTCGGTGCTACCGACAAGACGGTGCAGGCGGTTGCCGCCAACGAAAACATCGGCCTGTTGAACGAGTTTTTGCTTGCTGATTACGAGCAAAGCCAGGCACTGGCGAGCAAGGAAGACGAACTCAACCATATGACCGACGAGCTCACCAAGCGCTACGAAGAACTCAACCTGATTTACAAGGCGGAAGACCAGGCGTTGAATATATATCACGGCCGCGAACTATTGCGCCAGCTGGTAATGAATACCTCGCGCTTCCTCAATGTGGATATCATCTTTCTGTATATCGCCGGCAAGAATATCGCGATGCACAAGTATAAGAATGACAATCCATTGTTCGAATCGGACAAGTTGTTTCACTATTTGCAGAACGCGGTTTACCCGGTACTCGAAACGGGCCAGGAGTCGATTGTCATCAATCATGTCGACGATGCCAGGATATATGGTTTCGCCGAGACCACGCCCTACAAGCATGTTGTCAGTCCCGTGGTCAACGCCGAAAGCCAGGTGATCGGGTTGCTGGCGATCGCGAGCCAGAATTTCAGCGTTGATTTCTCCAATAGCGATCGCAACCTGCTCGATGTGATGACCAAAAAGGCGTCCAAGATCGCCCAGTCCCACTTCGACCCGCTCACCGGGCTGGAAAACAGCAACAGCTTTGAGCTCATCCTCAAGGATTTACTCAAGCAATCCTGGGGTACGGATGTCCACCATGCGATCGCCAATGTCGATATTGACCGCATGGCGGTAGTCAACGATATCAGTGGTCGTGACGCCGGTGACATGTTGATCAAGAAAGTTGGCCATAAGCTCGCCAGCATGGTGCGCTCGCGCGATGTGGTGGCACGAATCGGTAGTGACAAGTTTGGCGTGCTACTGGAAAACTGCGACCTGGCTACCGCACAGATTGTAATGAAGAAAATCGCCCACGCTGTTTCCACCATCGAGCTCGAATGGGAGGGTGAGTCACACCAGGTGAGTGTCAGTATCGGTATCGCCCCGATAACCGCCCAGGCGCAGTCGGTGACCGGTTTATTGAACGCGTCCGAAACCGCGCGTAACGTCAGTAAGGAGCGGGGGCGTAACACCATCCATGTGCTCGATATGGATGACAGTAATTTATTGCAGCGCAAGGAACAGATTCGCTGGGTCAGTCAAATTCAGTCGGCGTTACGCGATGACCGTTTCCTGCTCTACGCGCAACTGATCGAACCGTTGAAAAAGAAGGTCGGCAAGCCGCATTACGAGATCCTGCTGCGTTTGCAGGATGATGACGGTGGTGTTATTGCCCCTGGAAAGTTTTTGCCCGCGGCAGAAAGCTTCTACCTGATGTCGAGCATCGATTACTGGGTTATCGACAGGACCTTCAGCGAACTCGCCCGCTTCAGGCAGAGATCTGAAAAGATTAGCGGGGTCTCGATTAACCTGTCGGGCCAGTCGCTCGGAGACCCGACCGGTCTGGCTGCTTATATCGAGAACAAGCTCGAGCACTACCAACTCAACCCCCAGGATATCTGCTTCGAAATCACCGAATCTACCGCGATCGCCAACATCGACGATGCCCGTGTCTTTATCGACCAGTTAAGCGCGCGTGGTTTCGAGTTTTCGCTGGACGATTTCGGCACCGGCCTGAGTTCTTTCGCCTACCTCAAGAACCTGCAGGTCAACTACCTCAAAATTGACGGCAGTTTTGTCACCGACATCGTCCAGGACCCGGTTTGCGCGAGTATGGTAGGCGCGATCAACCAGGTGGGTCATGCGATGCAATTAAAAACAGTGGCGGAATTCGTTGAAAACGATGCCATCAGGCGAAAGCTGATCGAGATCGGTGTCGATTATGGCCAGGGTTATAGCCTTGGCATGCCGCAACCGTTACAGGACATTTTGTCGGACCAGGCCGGGGCGGCGTCGAAGTCGGCGTAGATAAAATGTCTGATGCGAATGTAGTCAGCATTGAAGAGGGTTTAAGCCCGGGCACGGTCAGCAAAAACCGGGTCGGGACGATGACCCACCTGTTCCCGCGCGGAAATCTGACCGATCCCGAATTGCTCGCAGCATTGCGCGCCGCGGTCGATGAAAGTATCGCCGCCCAGGAAGTACAACTGATCATTGACATGGTAAGTGTGTCGCTGGTCGACAGTAAAGCCCTCGAAACCCTGTTTGATCTACGCCAGAGCCTGGCCATGGTTGGTGGCTGGTTAAAAGTCACCAATGCCAAACCGCTGATTCGTGACATATTCCTGGTCACCGGCCTGGACCAGGTCATCGATATCGTCAACAGCTTCAATATCGATAAACCCGAGGTGACCAGGCCTGAAACAACCAGCAGTGAGGGCATCCGCATGGGTGACTTGCTGGTAAACAAGGGACTGCTAAGCAAGGAGAAAGTCGAAGAGGCGATCGTGCTGCAGAAAAAAAGCGGTAAGCGTATCGGGCATATCATCGTCAGCAAGGGCTGGGTCAGTGAGGAAGTCTTCCTCACCACGCTCGGTGAGCAACTCGGAATTCCCCACATTGTCATCCGCGCAGGCCTGGTCGATCAGGAAGTCTTTACCCGGCTGGAGCTCGAAGTGTCCCAGCGCCTCAAGGTGGTACCCATGTTCATGGTGCACGGCGAACTTACCCTGGCGACCTCCGATCCGCAGGCGATTGCGAGCTTCAGCGAAATCGAGGAAAAGCTGGACTGCAAGATCCGTCCGGTGCTGGTGCGCAAGGGCGACATCGTCAAGACCCTCAACGAAGCCGGCTCCGACAATATCTACGACGCCGAAATTCTCGAGGATCTCGATGACGACTTCGAGTTTATCGACAACGCACCACCCGACGATTACACCGGCATCGATGAAATGGCGGCCGGCAGCCCGGTCATCAACATGGTGAACTCGATTATTCAACGCGCGGTACACGACATGGTCAGCGATATTCACATCGAGCCGTCGCAAAAAAAGTGCCGCGTGCGCTTTCGCATCGATGGCCTGTTATACGAGGTTATGACGCCGCGCATCGATTTACACCCGGCGCTGGTGTCGCGTCTCAAGGTCATGGCCAATCTCGATATCGCCGAGCGGCGCATGCCGCAGGATGGCCGCATCCAGGTGCATACGCAGGGACGTTCGGTCGACCTGCGTTTCAGCTCCTTGCCGGGTTTGCATGGCGAGAAGGTGGTGCTGCGGGTGCTCGACAAGAACCAGTCGATCCTCGACATCGACAAGCTTGGTATGCAGGCGCCCAATGTCGTTACCTACAAGCGCCTGCTGGACCGCAGTTACGGCCTGATCCTGGTCACCGGACCGACCGGTAGCGGTAAGACCACGAGCCTGTACTCGGCCCTCAATTACCT
>JBATHL010000516.1:0-1719 GCA_049666745.1 Gammaproteobacteria bacterium | reverse complement strand
GATATGCGGACAGCGCATTGTATCGACATGGGCAGCAGAACTCCTTCCCGGCAATCATGGCGAAGCAGTTTGCGCTCGCCGGAGGAGGTGCCTTCGATCAACCGTTGATGCCTGACGGCGCCACCGGCAGCCTGACTATATCTATGGTTGACCTTGACCGGTCTGATCGCCTGGTATTAGCGCCAAACCCGGTTCCCGACCCGGACAAACCAGCAGTACCTCTGCCCGTATCCCCAACGGATACGACCGCAATTGACTTGCGCATTCCTGGTGCCGGCGCATTTAACAATTTGGGTGTGCCGGGGGCCAAGTCTTTCCATGCCCTTGCTACAGGCTATGGTGAACTTAATATCGGGGCCATAGCGGGGATGACTGCAAACCCGTATTTTGCGCGTTTTGCGAGCAGTGATACGGTAACCCTGCTTGCTGACACCGTGGCGCAAGTACCTACTTTTTTCGTACTCTGGCTTGGCAATAATGATATTTTGCTGTACGCACTCGACGGAGCGGATCCAACTGTAAATGGTGAATCTATTACTCCTGTCGGAACATTTGACAGCGATTACAATACCGTTGTAAGTGCTTTGACTACTTCCCCGACAACCAAGGGTATTTTGGTTAATATCCCGGATCTCCGCACTATCTCTTATTTCAACACGGTACCCTACGACTCGATTCTGATGGATGAGGATACGGCAAATCTGACAAATACCGACTATGCAATTTACAACGATAATCTTGTCACCGCCGAGGGCCTAATGTTAATAGATATGGATGAAAGGATTCAGCGAACGATCAATTTTGTCGCGGGGCAGAATGCCCTGGTTATCGAAGATGAGAGCTTGACGCCGGTAATTGGACTACCTTCAATCCGACAGGCTACCGCAAAAGACCTGATTGTTTTGCCGGCCTCAAGCAAGATCGGAATTGAAGATACACCAGGGGACCCTAGCACTGTATGGGGTGTCAGTAAGCCATTGGAAGATTTTGATGTGCTGACCGAAACAGAAATTGACAATGAAATCGAACCTGCACGCGTGGGCACGATGGGTTCGATGAGCTATAACTCGACGATCCAGGCTGCTGCCGATGCCGATGCCAACCTCTTGCTGTTCGATGCCGATGCGTTTTTCACCGAGTTGAACACGACTGGAATTCTGTATGGTTCGGGCGGGATTTCCTCGACCTTCGGCCAGGGTGGTGGAGTTTCACTCGATGGTGTACATCTGACCGCGCGCGGCAACGCGGCTTTCGCCAACGAAATGTTCAAGGTCATCAATGCCGGTTTCGGCGGTTATATTCCGCCCGTCGATCCGAGTGACTACACCACCGTTTTCTACCAGTAGTTCCAACTACTGACCGGGTCGGCCCGACAGCGCACAGTCGCGACCGGGTCGACCTGATTCATCTCCCCTGTTGCCGTGTTGTCCCGGTTTCCCAGGTCCGTCATTTCCAGCGAAATCATATATTTAAACTATACTGGATGAGGTTACCTTAACTGTTCCGGCAGGCTTCCTGCTGATCCGATAAAAACAACACAACTAATCCGGCCATGTCAGAAATTACCCGAAGCCTGCAGGAAGTTACCGAACTGATTTCGCTGCCCGAGGTTTACCTGAAGGTGCGTAACCTGATGGATGACGATACCTCGGATATCTACGATTTTGCCGAGGTGATCAGCGTCGATCCCAACTTGTCGACACGGGTGTTGAAAGTAGT
>JBATHL010000515.1:0-9406 GCA_049666745.1 Gammaproteobacteria bacterium | reverse complement strand
TTTCGGCCTTCCCGTTATTCAGCGGTTTCGTCAGCAAATCGATGGTGATGTCCGCTGCCCTGGAAAATGGTTATGACTGGATATGGTTAATGCTGTTATTTGCCTCCGCGGGTGTTTTTCATCATGCCGGCATCAAGATCCCCTATTTTGCTTTCTTCGCGCATGACTCGGGCATTCGGGCAAGTGATCCACCCAACAATATGTTATTGGCGATGTTGATCGCAGCAGTTTTGTGCATCGGGATTGGCGTCTATCCCGCAGCACTATACTCCCTGCTGCCCTACGACACCGGTTATAACCCCTATGACGCAACGCACGTGTTAGCACAAACCCAGCTGCTATTTTTCTCAGCGTTAGCCTTCGTCTGGCTCAACCTCAGAGGACTGTATCCCCCCGAACTACACTCTACCAACCTGGACGTAGATTGGTTTTATCGACGTCTTTTCCCGGTTGCGATACAAAGACTGTTCGCGGCCATATGGAAACTGGATGGCGCTTTGCGCCGGGCCTTTGTTACAGGATTGCACCAATGCCTGCACTATCTTTCCGGAATCTACCATGTGCCCAGCGGCTTGCTCACAAGCGCTCGCCCTGCTGGCAGCATGGCGATGTGGGTAGCGATATTTCTTGCTGGCTATTTATTTCTTAGTTTTATTTATTAAACATTTCTGAGTCAGACTATATTATTGCCCGACTCAATCGAAGCTGGCGCCGCTCCCCTGTGTGTGCACCATCATCGGTGTTCTGTCCATCTCGAGATTTCCGCTGATGATTTCCGATAACGTATTCGTGGCGACAGTTTACTTCAACGAAGTTGCCCTGGCATTCAAGGAAGGTACCATCGTTCTTGCTACTATCAGCATGATCGCGATGGTTACTGCTTCCTAGCTCGAATAGCGTTCGTTTATTCTGGCTTCGTTTAGCTCGAGCCACTGCAACGCGATAATGGTCGCTGAAGATTTTATTTTACCCTCACGTACCCAGGCAAAGGCCTGTGCAGAATCGATCACCATGACACGGATGTCTTCATGCTCATGGGGTAATCCATGTATGCCGCCAATTCCCTCACTGTCAACGATGCCGCAAAACAGGCTGCAGTGTTCGCTAGTGCCACCGGGACTGACGTAATAACGGCTGATAGTTTCCAGTTCGCTAATCGTGCAACCAGCTTCTTCGTGACTCTCTCTTAAAGCGACCTGTTCCTCGGATTCCCCGGCGTCAATAACGCCTGCCACGCATTCAATCAACCAGGGGCCATCCTTATCGTCGATCGCCCCGGCCCTGAACTGTTCGATCAGTACAACCTTGCCGCGCCCGGGGTCGTAAGGTAGCACCGCAACGACAACCCCGCGTTCGAAAATTTCGCGAGTAAACACCGGGCTGAATCCACCGCCGAACAATTCATGCATGATACTGAACTCATCCAGTTTGAAATATTTCTCGAACAGGGTGAGATGTTTATCCAGTTTCCATTGATACTTCATGACTACATCGCCGCGATCAGCTTTTTCACCCGCGCGAGATCCTGCTCGGTATCGATTCCCGGACCCGGTACGGCACGAGCAATTTCGCTGTGTATAGAGTAGCCGTTGCAAAGTGCGCGTAGTTGTTCGAGAGATTCAGCAATTTCCAGATCACAGGGCGCAAGTTGACTAAAAGTTTCAAGAAAGCCTGCCCGGTAGGCATAAATACCGATATGACCAAAATACTGTTCAAGCTCACCACTGCGATCATAGGGAATCAGCGAGCGACTGAAATAAAGTGCATGGCCAGACTGGTCATGTACCAGCTTCACCTGGTTTGGATCCTGCGCCTCGGTTAATCCGATTACCTTGTGCAATGTTGCCATCGAGCAAGCGCTTGCCGAGAGATTTTCAGCAACCTGGGTTATATTAACTGCCGGCATCAGCGGTTCATCACCCTGCAAATTAACCACGATGCTGTCCTTGCTCCATTGCCGAATTGTTGCAACTTCAAGAATTCGATCGGTGCCACTAAGATGCGAGCTGGCAGTCATACAGGCATCCCCGCCAAAACCTTCAACCTGATCAAAAATGCGTTGATCATCGGTTGCGACCACGATCTCCGCTGCATTCGCCTGTTGCGCCGCCAGATAAACCCACTCGATCATCGATTTACCGTGAATACTACGCAGCGGTTTTCCGGGCAAACGCTGCGATGCGTAACGTGCCGGGATTACAATTCGAAAATCTACGGTCATCGATTCAGTCCAGCGCCTCGATCTCGTCGCTACTGAGCTCGCGTGCCTCTTCCGGCAGCATCACCGGGATGCCGTCCCTTATCGGGTAGGCAAGCCGGGATGCCCGCGAAATCAGTTCCTGCCTGTTTTTATCATATATCAGCGGTCCCTTGGTGACCGGGTCGACCAGTATATCCAGTAAATGCTTATCCACGATGGCGGCTCTCCAGTAGTTGCATGATCTGGTTGCTTAATTCTTCACCCAGTTCGATGTTGAGTGGCACTACCCAAACGTTGTCACGGGCAATACCTTTCAGCTTTACCGCATCCTTGTGGGTAACCAGGATAGGTAGCTCGGGTTTCAGGTTTAATTCCTGGGCACTGAATTCGTGATGATCGGGAAACTCATGCTCGATGCTATCGATACCCATTTGCGCCAGGCTGGCAAAAAATATTTCCGGGAAACCGATGCCTGCCAGCGCGTGTACCTGTCGCCCCTGGAAATCGCTGATATGACGTCTTTGCTCGGGATTTACGAGATTCCACACTTCGCCTAGTGACTCGATCACCTGATCGCTATCACGATTGATGGTGATATCGACGCGTT
Source organism: Gammaproteobacteria bacterium (assembly GCA_049666745.1). Lineage (GTDB taxonomy): Bacteria > Pseudomonadota > Gammaproteobacteria. The sequence goes on along the minus strand of JBATHL010000515.1, from coordinate 6,599 downwards.
GCAACCTGCTGCGAGGTTCACGCAAGGGACCGGCGGGTAGCATCAGCCCATTACCGAACGCGAGGTAGCGACAGACAGCGATCTCGACATCGCGCCTGAGCGCATAATGCTGCAGTCCGTCATCAGAAAGAATGACATCAGTTTCAGGAAACTGCTCTAACATTTGTGTCGCCGCAGCAACCCGGTCCGCACCAACACCAATTGGACAACGACAGATTTCCGACATCATATTGGCCTCGTCGCCAACCGAGTTCTGTGTAAACCCGTCGTGCAGTATCTGCAACTGCTGTTCATGACCACTTTTGTAACCACGAGTAATGATTGCTGGATTAAAACCTTTTTCCTTTAACAACTGATAAAGCGCCACCACAATCGGCGTCTTACCGTTGCCACCCAGTGTGATATTACCGACCACGATAGTGGTAACCGGTATTTTGCGAGATCTCAGCAGACCTGTCCGATAGCCCAGGCGACGCGTACCGGAGGCCATGTAATAAACCAGCGAAAGCGGCATAAGTAGTATCGATAGCGGGTTAATCGACCATAACCACCAGCCTTGCCGACGTTGGGTCGACAAATTAATCCAGTTATGCATCAGCGACTTGTTGAGCACCGATGAGCGGATTATTTTCGGCCGCGTGGTTGACTGAAAGTCGTCGTCCTTGCTGTCGCGAAACTGCATCGAGTGCAACTTGGCGTATATTCCTTCGTTATCAAGTAACTCGCCATGACTACCCTGCTCGACGATTTTGCCCTCGTCCATTACCAGGATGTGGTCGGCACGCTCAATCGTAGACAATCGATGCGCGATAACCAGGGTGCTGCGGTTTTCCATCAAATGCTCCATCGCGTGCTGGATGTAACGCTCCGATTCGGTATCCAGCGCAGAAGTTGCTTCGTCAAGAATCAAGATTGGCGCATCTTTCAGAAACGCACGCGCAATCGCGATACGCTGGCGTTGGCCGCCGGAAAGCAGTACGCCACGTTCGCCGACTTCGGTATTGAGTTGATCGGGCATCTCCGAGATAAATTCCCAGGCATGTGCCTGTTTAGCGGCTTCGATTATTTGATCTTCATCAACCTCGCGAGCGATACCGTAGGCGATGTTATTGCGAATAGAGTCATTGAACAAACGCACGTCCTGGCCCACGTAGGAGATCTGCCGTCGCAAATCAGCGAGACGATATTGATCTAGTCGTTCACCATCGAGATATACGTCACCACTATCATATTCATAAAGCCGCGGGATCAGGTTTACCAGGCTCGACTTGCCGCTGCCGGATCGGCCGACGATGGCAACGGTTTGATTGGGTTCTACCTTAAAGCTGACTTCATCTAGTACCCGTTGTTCACTACGTCGATAACGTAGCACCACCTTATCGAAATCAATTCTTCCCTCGGCGCGTTGCAGCTGCAACTGACCCTCATTGTGCTCGCTTTCACGGGAAGTAAACTCGAACACGCTTTCGCCGGCGGCAATACCTTTCTGGATTTGTGCATTAATCGTTGAAAGCGCACGCATTGGCGCCAGCAGCATTGTCAGCGCGAATATAAATGACACGAAATCGCCGGTGGTGATGATGTCGCGCATGGACTCCGAAGTCGCGAACATGATAATTGCGGCAAACGCAATTGCTACGACGAGCTGGATCAGCGGCGCACTGATCGCTTGCGTAATCGTCATCTTTAAATGCAGCCGCAGGTTTTTATTATTGACCTTTTGGAATTTGTTGCGTTCGAAGTCATCACCGCCAAAAATTTTGACGATACGATTAGCATCGACCACTTCCTGTGCTACCTGGGTAACGCCACCCATGGATTGTTGAATATTCTTGCTGATGCCGCGAAAACGGCCGGAAATTCGAACCACGATCAGAAACACGATTGGACCAGCGATCAAAAATATCGAGGTCAGCTGCCAGCTCAGCCAGAACATGTAACAAAGCAATACTATGATGCGCAGGCTATCCTGGATAAAAGTCGTCAACGATGTTGAAACCGCCTTGGATATCTGCTCGACGTTGTAGGAAAAGCGGGTAATGATGTTGGCGGTAGACGATTGATCGTACTCGTCGCTGGTCAGGGTGAGTAACTTTTCAAACATCATTGTACGTAAGGTGTTAATCACGTTGCGCCCGATGTAGCTCATGCAATAACTGCGCATGAAGATAGCAGCCATGCGCACCAGGAAAATCATGATTATTGCGATCGGGATCAATTTCAAGATGATTGGATCGCGATCAATGAAACCTTCATCCAGCATAGGTTTCATCAGGTAGGCGAAGGCAGCTTCCGATAAGGCAAAGATAACCATCCCTAACACCGCGATCATGAAATATCCCTTATGCGCGAAAGCCAGCGATAACAGAGCACGGTAAGCATTATAGCCTGTTAGATTTCCGGTAATCGGTTTCACTGCCTGAACCTCAACAACTGCACGCCTTGTACTACTCGATGGGGCGAGTAGTTGCGATAGAAACCTGTGACAGGCCCAACTGCCCCACAACATCCATCGCGGTTACCAGCGACTGGACTGGGGAATCAGCATCGGACTGGATCACAATCGGCAACTTGTTACCCGCCATAGTGCGCTCTAAGGCGGCTTTCAAGGTAGCACTCTTGTTATTTGCAAGCTCGCGCGAATTGATAAAGAAATTACCTTTTGCATCGATTAGCAAGTTTAGTTTTTGTGGTGGGATCGAAGTCTGCTCCTGGCTCGCCTCGGGTAAATTGATTTTCAACTGCGAGGTGGTGTCAAAAGTTGTCGATACCATGAAAAAAATAAGTAACAGGAACACGACGTCGATCAATGGCGTCAAATTAATATTTGCGTCTTCTTCGATATTACTGCTATGGAAATTCACAATATCAGGCCAGTTCGCTGCGTTCGCCGTGCAAAAACTCGACCAGTTTCATCGCTTCCTGCTCCATCGCCACCACCAGTTCATCGATTTTACGCTTCAGGTGGCGGTAAAAGATCAGGCTTGGAATGGCAACGGTTAAACCCGCAGCAGTAGTAATCAGCGCCTCGGAAATACCACCCGCCAACTGACCCGGATCACCGACCCCGATGACGGTTATCGCGGTGAAAACGCGAATCATACCTATCACTGTACCTAGTAGGCCCAGTAAAGGCGTTATCGTCGATATTGTGCCCAGTGTATTCATAAACCTTTCCATCTCGTGCACAACATGCCGGCCGTTCTCTTCGATGCTTTCACGAATCAGGTCACGTGACAGGTGTCGATTGATTAACCCTGCCGCCAGCACCCTGCCAAGCGGCGACCCGTTTTCAATTTCGGTAATGTGTTGCTCGGTCAGGGCATCGCTACTCAACAGGTTCCAGATACCCGTTAACAGCTTTTCAGGAATTACCTTTTTTTGGCGCAGAGTCCACATTCTTTCGATAATGATGGCCGCGGCTATCACCGAGCACAACAATATCGGAAGCATCAGCCAGCCCCCAGCTTGAACCAGTTCGAACACGCTTTCTTCCTCGGAAATTAATGCCGCACATCATACTGTGACAGACGGCTTTTTACCATCGTCGCCAGATACGTCGCGGCGGTCTGGCGGTTGTCTTTATCAACAACCCATCAATACTGCTCGTTATGCTCACAGCACCGTCTCGATCACTACGATACTGACGAGCTTGCAAAGTATCATAGCGCGAGGTTACCCCGGGTCTGGGGAAACCCCAGCGATTATTTCTCGCCACGGTAAATACAACATGTCCGGGCTGTACCTGGTTTAAGAAGCGCCAGCTGGAAGAAGTATGGCTGCCATGATGCGGTGCGAGCAAAATATCGGCTGCCAGTGCAGCTCCATGTTGCTGCACCAGCTTTAATTCCTGCGAGGATTCAATATCACCCGGTATCAGGGTTTTGTGTTTACCTCTAACAAAAAGGACACAGGAACGGTTGTTGGTGGCTGAACTGGTTGACGGGGCGCTAGTGGTGACAAAGTTGAAACTGACACCATCCCAGCGCCAGGCCGGGTATTCGTGACAGGAACGAACTCCGTGCCCAAGCGAGAACTTCGCTTTCAGTTTCTGCGGCGTCCCCGACAGCAGGCGCTGTTGCTGATAGCGACCAATAAATGATTGTAAACCACCGCTATGATCCTGATCGACATGGCTCACAATCAGCAAATCGGGTACATCGATTGCGTGACGTCGCATTAGCGGCAGCAATGCCTGGTCAGCAGCACTGAAAACACCCGGCTTGCCGGGACCAAAATCGTAGACCAGGCTGTGGTAACGAGTGCGCAATAACACCGATGTGCCCATGCCAACATCGAGCACGGTAAACTCGTAATCGCCATGCTTAAGCCGCGCAGGGTGCCAGCTCACAAGCACCAGGAGCAAAGCCAGCGCGGCTTTACGCGAACCGGGAAAATGAGGCAACAAGAGTAATGTTACTGCGATGACAGTCAACAGCAACAACGGCGCTGGATAAATTACGGCAATCGAATGCAAACCGGAAGTTACCAGTAATTCGAGATAATCGAGTAAAAATCCGAGTAGCTTGTCAACCAGGAAGAACAGAGCCTGCACTCCATCAAATCCAGTTGTGGATAGCAGGCAGGCCAGCAAGATTAGTGGCAGCACGGCGCAACTAATCATGGGGATCGCGATAATGTTGGCGAGAAAGCCTGCCGGATTCAACTGATCAAATATCAGCACTCCGAACGGTGCGAACAGCAACGAGAAAAAACACTGCAACACCAGCAACTGCTGCCACCAGCCCAACCTCTCCGGTAATCGAAACTGGACAAAAGCGATCACCGTTAATGCGCCAATACTCAACCAGAACGATGCCGATCCGACGGCCCGCGGGTCGACAATCAGTATCACCACAACCGCCAGGCTTATGGATTGCAGCAAATTGATCCGACTTTTGCACAATAGCGCGAGCAATAGCACGCTGAACATCGTCAGTGCACGTACGGTAGGTAAACTGAAACCAGCCAGGGCCGCGTAGCCCAGTGCAGCACTAATCGCCAGTATCGATGCCGTCTGGGCACGATTCAAACCCGTACGATAAAGCCCTATACGCCAGCAGACTCGTCCTATTCCATAAAATATCAGCGCCACCATACCGATATGCAGCCCGGAAATAGCAAGTAAATGTGCGGTACCGCTGGACTGCAGGAAGCGTTTTTCAGAGTCGCTGATATCGCCACGAAATCCCAATGCCAACGCTTTGATCAAGCCCCGATGTTCACAGCTACTGCAATACCGATCTATCGCCGATGCCAGGGCTGCACGCCAATAGTTAACCTTAATGACTGATGCAGCGCGAATTTTCGTGTTACGGGTCGAATCACGAATGTACCCGGTCGCGTCGATGCCGCTGACGAAGTGCCAGGCCGCAAAATCGAATCCAGCTGGATTAGCCATACCCCTGGGTTGTTTTAACTTCACCTCAAACTGCCATAACTCCCCGGCACGCGGAACGACTTTATCCTGATACCAGTTTAAGCGTACCAGGCGCGGCATTGCTGCAGGATAATCTGCGATTTCAATCGCCTTCAGGGACAAGCGGATCAGACCATGATCGATCTGCGGAATATCGGCCACTACTCCGTGCACCAGCACAACCTGGCCATCATATGTTGTAATCAGCCGATGACCGAGATGATAATGAAACACGGCGCTGCTCCAGAGAAAAGCAGCGCTTAGTACCAGTGCAAAGCGAAAACCGGGGCAATACCGGCAAAGCAGCAGTGGTATCGGCATGAGCGCCGACCAGGCCTGGTCCGGCAATTCATTACCGTAAAACGCCAGTAACGAACCAAGCACGATAGCAAGTGCGAGTTGAGGCATGCAGTCCCTGCCTTAATTTCCATGTTTTGTGATCCAACTCTTTGCAGAATATTGAATAAGTGTCGATAATACAAATATCATGGCAAAGAAGCTTTTCAGGAAATATTTGCCGCATCCTGACGTCATCGTAAAAAATCGCTGGATAAAACTACACGGCCCGCGATTGCAGGAACCGTCATTGTGGCATATTAATCGCCGCTCCTGCTCAGGAGCGGTTGCGCTGGGGGTGTTTTGCGCCTTTGTTCCGGTTCCGTTTCAAATGCTCCTCGCAGCCATATTCGCAATCTGGCTCAGAGTCAACATCCTGGTCGCCGTGCCCATGGTGTGGATCAGCAATCCCCTCACACTGGGGCCGATGTTCTACTTCTGCTACCTGCTAGGTGTCGAGATGCTGGGTCTCGAGCCACAGGGTTTCCACTTCGAACTCAGTTTCGCCTGGCTGACCGACAGTCTGGCGGCGTTCTGGCAGCCATTTTTGCTGGGTTGCTTCACGGTAGGCCTGATTACTTCGCTGGCAGCTTTTCTACTGGTGCGAATTCTATGGCACCTGCATATCGTGAGACACATCAAGATCAGGGCGAAACGGCTGCATAACCGCCATCGACACGCACACCAGAACCGGTGAACCCGTTCCGGGTAATAATTTTCACCATCAGCGGTGTTAACGCTGGCATTATCGATACAAAGCCGCCCCACTATCGCCCTGGTGTTTCACTGGCACCCATAAAGTTTCCTCGGGGGGTAAGTCCGCAAAAGTGTAACGAGGCATGGA
>JBATHL010000514.1:0-5830 GCA_049666745.1 Gammaproteobacteria bacterium | reverse complement strand
GTAGATGCACTTGCGGCGGTGCCTGGCGCATTAGGGGTAGTATCCGGCTTTGCAGCGCTGGCCGGTTTTTGCGGTGGTCTCGATTCACCTGCCGCAATCTGGTCGCGTAGTTCAGTGGTTGCGGCTTCGGGCTCGACGTCGAGCTCGTCACGCAAGGCCTGCTGGCAACGCTTGAACGCCTGCAGCGCGTGGCTGCGATCGCCGTTATCGAAGTAGCTTCGCATCAGCAAGCGCCAGCCCGCCTCGCCGAGCGGATCCTGTTTGACGAGACGTTCGGCGGATTTGATCGCGTTACCGAAATCGTGGCTGACCAGCTCCGTTTCTGCGAGATTCAACAATATTTCAATGAACTGGCGTTTGAAGCGACTGCGTTCGTTGTCGAGCCATTCCTGGCTGGCGGCGTCGCGAATCGAAATACCTTCGAGGAATTCTCCCTGGTACAGATCGGCCGCGGTCTTCAGGGATTCGAAATCGCCCTCGGTAGCGAGACGTTCGAATTCGTGTACGTCGACATCGACCAGGTTCGCATTCAGGCTGACCGTACTGCGATCAACCTGCAATACCAGGTCAGCTGCTTCACCCAGTGATTTCCTGATCGCGCTCAGGCATTGACGCAATGAGTTGCGAGCCTGCTCTTCGCCGCGATCGCTCCATAGTAAGTTGATCAGACGTTCGCGTGGATGGCGTATCCCCGGCGCCAGTGCGAGATAGGCCAACAGCACTTCGGCCTTGCGCATGGAAAGAGAAATGCGTTGCCCGGATGACAACAAACATTCGAAATGTCCCAGCAATATGAGCTGTATCTTGGACACAAATGGCCTCTGAGGGCGACTCCCTGTAATTTTTTATACAATAAAATATAAGTAAATCAACTACTTATAAAATTTAATGATTATTTAATGATTATTTTGTGCCTTTTAACGCGATACGGCAAGGGAATTAACGGGGAATGACGAGAATGATCACCGTCGAAACCACAAACCCGCAACGAGGCATTCAAAATGAGAAGAATCAGAAACCAGCAAGTTCATTCAAATAATCCCGGTTTAATGTTTGCTCAGGGTGTAGAAATAATCGTCAGAGACCAACTGGACCATCCCGGCAAGTATGCAGCAAAGCAAACCGGTGAAAAGCAGCGCGTCGCCAAACAACAGGAGCCACGCGGAAACTTCTTCAGTTTATTGATGCGACAGTTCGCCAGCTATTAAGGGATAAGGTGGTAAAGGGGACGGTATTCTAAAAAGCAAAGGGTGCCGTCCCCTTTACCTTGCGCTAGTGGTAGCATATGCCTCTTGAAATATTGCTTTATCAGGAGGCAGCCGTGAGTGTACTGGCAGAGTTCGATCATAAGAGTCATACCATTTTACTGGATGGGGAGTTCCGGCGCAGCGACGCCACCGAGAGCAGGGACGTGATCGATCCGGCTAGCGGGAACGTGATTGCTGAAATCGCCGAGACGACTGCGGCGGAGGTTGACGCCGCAGTCGATGTTGCCCAGGTCGTGCAAAAGAAATGGTGGCGGATCAGCGCGCTGGAGCGTTCCGAGATCATGCACGAGATCGCCAACGACTTGCTGGCGATGAAACCTAGGCTCGCCGAGGCATTGACCCGCGAGATGGGTAAACCCTACAAGGAGTCCGCTGACGAGGTTGACTGGTCGGTATCGGCGATTCGCTATTACGCCGAAACCGGGCGCACGGATATCGGACGCGTCGTGGGCCCCGCGGTTGAGGGGCACCTGAACTACACGCTGAAACTGCCACTTGGCGTGGTGGTTTCGATTCAGCCGTTCAACTACCCGATGACATTGCTCGCCTGGGAGGGCGCCGCGGCGCTGGCCTGCGGCAACGCGGTGATCGTCAAGCCTTCTGAGTACACGTCGATCACCACGCTGATGTTTGCCGAAGCTTTCAACAAGCATTTACCGCCGGGATTATTCCAGGTACTGACCGGCGCCGGCGACGCCGGGCGTCAGCTGGTCGAACATCCGCGTACCAACATGGTCGCGTTCACCGGTAGCGTGCCTACGGGCAAGGCTATCGCCGCCAAATGCGGTGAAATGATGAAACCCACGTTGATCGAAACTTCGGGTAACGATCCCTTCATTGTCATGCCATCGGCACCAATCGATGTGGTGGCGCGCGGCGCGGCGTTTTCGGCCTACATGAACTGCGGGCAGATCTGTGTGTCGGCCGAGCGTTTCTTCGTGCATGAAGCGGTGCACGACGAGTTTGTTGAAAAACTGACCGAGCACGCAAAGGCAATCCGCGTCGGCAACGGGCTCGACAAGGTTGAGATGGGTCCGATGGTGGCCGAAAAAGAACGCAGCCGTTATGAAGCTGTGCTCGAGAATGCACAGCAGCAGGGTGCACACCTGGTTCATGGCGGCGGGCGTCCGGCGGGGCTGGAAGAGCGGGGCTGGTTTGTCGAACCGACTATCCTGGCCGACTGCAATCCTGAAATGGATATCTTCAATAACGAAAGCTTCGGCCCGGTCGCGCCGATCTGCAAGGTTGAAAGCTTTGACCAGGCGCTCGAGTACGCCAACGATTCCAACTATGGACTCGGTGCCTGTCTCTATACCATGGATATGCGCGAAAGCATTCGTGCCTCGGAAGAACTCGACGGTGGCATGGTATGGATCAACGCGCCGTTACTCGACAACGATGCCGGTCCGTTTGGCGGCACCAAGAATAGTGGTATGGGACGTCAACTGGGGCCCGAGGGCCTCGAAACCTTTCGCAAGACCAAGTTCGTCTGGTTAGATCCGAACTGCGGTACCCAGGACTTCTGGTGGTTTCCGTATGAAGATGAAGAAGCTTATCCTTCATCAGACCAGGGTAGCTCTTGAGGTCAGGCGTCCGATAATAGCGACCCTGTTGTACTCATGAGACAAATGGCTGGTCGATCCAGGACACATCGATTACTGGCTGGCCTCGGGTTGCTGTGCCTGCTGTCGGGTTCTGGCTGGTCGAGCCCCGGCTATGCGCAAACAGAGATGACCATCGGTGTACTCGCGTTTCGCGGCAAGCAGGACGCGCTCGAGCGCTGGGGGCCAACCGCACAGTATCTTTCGAAGCGCATCAGCGATCACAGTTTTAAAATTGTTCCCTTGACGCTCGAGGGCATGCTATCCCGGGTTGAGCAGGATCAGCTGGATTTCATTCTGACCAATACCGGGAACTATGTCGTGCTCGAGAATGCGTTCGGTGTTTCGCGGCTCGCCACCCTCAAGGTTCGACATTTCGCCACGGATTTTACCCAGTTTGGTGCGGTTATTTTTACCCGGTACAACCATCCGGATCTAAATCGGCTTGAAGATATTGCCGGGCATTCGCTGATGGCGGTCAGTGAAAAGGCATTTGGCGGGTTTCAGATGGCCTGGCGTGAATTGATTGATGCGGGCATCGATCCGTTCGAAGATTTACAGTCCCTGCAATTCGCGGGTTTTCCCCAGGATGATATTGTTCATGCGGTGATTGCAGGTCAGGTCGATGCCGGGACGGTGCGTAGCGGCACGATCGAACGTATGGCCGCCGACCAGCTGATTGATATTGATCAGATCCGGGTACTCGGTCCAAGAGAGAATAAATCCTTTCCTTTTTTGCATAGTACCCGACTCTATCCGGAATGGCCGTTTGCCAAGGCTCGCAAGACATCGCAAGAGCTGGCACAACGAGTTGCGATTGCATTACTGCAACTGGAGCCGGACAGTGAGGCTGCCGTCGGGGCATTATCTGCCGGCTGGACGATTGCGCTGGATTATGGCCCGGTACACGAACTGTTCCGGGAACTCGAGATCGGTCCTTACGCCTACCTGAAGAAACCTGAACTGGCGCTGGTCTGGCGGGAATACAAAGGCTGGATAATATTCAGTCTCGCGATGGTGCTGGTTCTGGTCACCTTGCTGGTTTTGATCGGGCGGGTGAATCGGCGTATTTCGCTATCGGAATTAAAGTACCGGGAAGAAGCCAATCAGCGTAAGCAGGCCCAGGAGCTGCTGGCATCGCATAAAGAGAATCTTGAAGTTCGGGTTGAGGAACGCACTGCCGAGCTGGCCGAGGTCAATACCTCGCTGCGACGTAGTGAGGCAGCATTGCGTGCCATGCATGACATCACTACCGATGCGGATAGAGGATTTGATGATAAGCTCGAAAGCCTGTTAGCCGAGGGCTGTCGGTTCTTCGGCATGGAATTTGCGATGGTTACGGGCAGCACCGAGTCAGGCGAAGGAACCGTCTGCCAGGTCGGCAGCGACGTGGCGACCAGTCGGCAGGAGCTTATCCGGATCTGCGAACAGCTGCGTGATGAAATTAAAAGCACGGCCCGTCCCGTGGCAGTACCGGATTTCAGTGCCTATTCGTTTCAGGATGGCATCCAGGATATCTCAGGCTCAGCGATTGGTACCGATTATCGGGTGGACGATGAGATTGCCGGCTTCATTTTGTATAGCAGTACGAGTCCGGTACAAAGAGTTTTTTCGGACGTCGATATCGATATATTGCAGCTGATGGCACAATGGCTGGGGGGTGAGCTGGAAAGAGGCGAAATTAACCGGCGTGCGCAGGAACACCAGGCCCACCTGGCGCATGTCTCTCGTCTCAACACCATGGGTGAGATGGCCACAGGCATTGCACATGAATTAAACCAGCCGTTGACGGCGATACTCAACTACAGCAGCGGTAGCCTGAGGTTGTTGCGCAAGCGTGGAGATGACGGCAGCGGATTACAGGATGCGATTGAAAATATCGGCAATGATGCCCGACGTGCAGCGGGAATCATCAAGCGCCTGCGGGAATTTATCAAACGCAGTGAGCACAGGCCCGAGCGTTTTTTGCTGCGTAACTGTATCGGGCCCGCGGTGGAATTGCTGCGTCCCAGGCTGGATCAGCATCAGATTGATGTCGATATCAGTTATGCAGCCGATGTTTCCGATGTGCTTGCCGATCGCATTCAGATTGAGCAGGTCGTCGTCAACCTGTTGCTCAACGCCATCGATTCGTTGCAGCATTCCACCCAAGGATCGAGAAAGATTATGGTCAGAGTCGATAGAACTGAAACCGGGGATATTGCCATCGGCGTGAGCGACACCGGTAAAGGTCTCGACGCCGATGTGGTCGATCACCTGTTTGATCCCTTTTTTACAACCAAGACCGAGGGCATGGGGATGGGGCTTTCGATCAGTCGTTCAATAGTCGAATCGCACGGTGGTACTATCGAGTACCTGGTCAATGAATCCCAGCAACCCACTTTTCGTTTCACGCTGCCAATGACATGAGCGCTCAAGACCAGTCCGACAGTAATCAGCAAATGGTGTATGTTGTCGATGATGATTTATCAGCGCGGGAGTCATTATGCTGGTTACTCAGTACCGAGGGCATCGCTAACAGGGCCTTCGCCTCGGCGGAAGCCTGTCTCGAACACTGGAGCAGTGACTGGAGTGGTTGTATCACGGTGGATGTTCGTATGCCGGGTAAAAGCGGACTGCAACTTCAGGAAGAACTGAATTCCCGCCACAACCTGCTGCCGGTTATTGTCCTGACTGGCCATGCCGACGTACCCATTGCGATCCGCGCGATGAAACTGGGTGCCTATGACTTTCTTGAAAAGCCTTATTCCGACCGCGAACTATTGGCCTGCGTTAAGACCGCCCTCAAACTGGGTCGTGAAATCGATCACGCCGAGCGCGAAAAAAACCGGGCTGAAATTGCGATTGCCAACCTGACTGACCGGGAACGTGAAGTGATGTGCCTGGTGGTAGAGGGCAACACCAACAAGGTGGTTGCCGCGCAGCTTGGAATTTCTGAAAAAACGGTTGAAGTTCATCGTT
>JBATHL010000513.1:0-12359 GCA_049666745.1 Gammaproteobacteria bacterium | reverse complement strand
GGAGGGAGGCGGTACGGCAAGGAGGGAGGCGGTACGGCAAGGAGGGAGGCGGTACGGCAAGGAGGGAGGCGGTACGGCAAGGAGGGAGGCGGAACGGCAAGGAGGGAGACGGGATGACAGCACTTTTGCGGGATGCCCTCCGTTTGCGCTGGTATAACCCTGAAATTCTGCTGAGTGCTAAACTCCTGTGTCATGAATGCTATAGCGCTCATTCCCGGGTTTCATGCTTATGTTGTGATGGCATTGGTGGTGCTGGCGCTGGTGCTCTTTACCAGTGAGCGGATTCCGCTGGCGTCGTCGAGCCTGCTCATCCTGGTACTGCTCGCCCTGCTGTTCGAGATCTTTCCGTATAGCGGCAGTCATGGAACGGTGCGCGCCAGCCATTTGTTTCTCGGTTTCGGGCACCAGGCGCTGGTCGCGGTGTGCGCCCTGATGATCGCCGGTCAGGCCCTGGTGCGTACCGGTGCACTGGAGCCGATTGGACGTCAATTGGCACGTTGGTGGAACGTCTTTCCGCTGATCACTTTTCTGGTTACCCTGGTAATCGGCGCAATTCTCAGTGCATTTATTAATAACACCCCGGTGGTGATTTTATTACTGCCTATCCTGATCAGCGTATCGCTGAAGACTTCGACGCCGGCCTCTGACCTGTTAATGCCCCTGGGGTTGGCAACCTCCGTTGGTGGTATGGCGACCAGCATCGGCACTTCCACCAACTTGCTCGTCGTGGCCGTTGCCGCGGACATGGGATTGCGCCAACTGGGCATGTTCGATTTTGTTTTTCCGGCGATGATCGCCGGCAGTGCCGGCATTCTTTACCTGTGGTTTGTGGCGCCGAAACTGCTGCCCGTACGAGAGGCGCGGCTGCCCACCACCTCGCCGCGTATGTTTACCGCACAACTGCGTATCCATGACGATAGTGTCGCCAACCAGAAACAGTTGTCGGAGGTGATCGAGCTGGCCGGTGGCAACCTCGAGGTGGTGCATATTCTGCGTGGGAAGAAGGATAGACGACTGGTGGCAATACCCGACATGGTGTTACGCAGTGGTGATCGCATCATGGTCAGGAGCACGCCCGACCGCCTCAAGGAGCTCGAAACCGTGCTTGGCGCGAGCCTTTTTTCGGGCGACGAACGCGTCGACGATGAACACCCGCTGGTAGATACGACGCAACAAATCGCCGAAGTGGTAGTGGTACCCGGATCGACGCTCGACGGCAGAACCCTGGCCAATGTACGCTTTCGCGAACGCTACCAGCTGATGGTGCTGGCCTTGTTTCGCAGCAATAAATGGGTTAGCAAGCAGGGCACCGAGCACACCGAGGAAACACGCCTGCATTCCGGCGACGTTTTACTGGTGCAGGGATCGATCAGCAATATCAATCGCCTTAAATCGAGTCGCAACCTGCTGGTGCTGGACGCAAAATCGGCCTTGCCGATTTCTTCGCGTGCGCCAGTGGCGATGCTGATCATGCTATGGGTTATCCTGATGGCCGCCTTCGGCTTGTTGTCGATCGCGGTCAGTGCGCTCTGTGGTGTGGTGTTATTGCTGTTCAGCGGGTGTATCAAGTGGTTTGATGCCACGCGCGCGCTGAGCGCTCCCGTGATACTGATCATCGTCACCAGCCTGGCGATGGGTACCGCAATGGTGGAAACGGGTGGTGCCGACATGATTGCCAGCGCCTACGTGGCGATGACCGCCGGTGCGTCGCCAACGCTGATTCTTAGCGGATTGCTGGCGATGATGGCGCTGTTAACCAACGTGGTTTCCAATAATGCCGCCGCGGTTATCGGTACGCCTATTGCCATCGGCATCGCGCATCAACTGGGCCAGCCCGCTGAACCTTTCGTACTCGCGGTACTATTCGGCGCCAACATGAGTTTTGCCACCCCGATGGCCTATCAGACCAACTTGCTGGTTATGAATGCCGGTAACTACAGCTTTGCGGATTTTGTGCGTGTGGGCCTGCCGCTGGTGGTGTTGATGTGGGCAATACTCAGCTTTTTACTGCCGTGGCTATACGGTATGTAACCAGTTCGGTAAACTGCCGCTTTTGCCGAACGTAAATACGATGAAGTCCCAACTACTAGTAATGCTGGAGATGCAGGATGCGATGAACTCCCGGGTCAACCCGGCCTGGCGTCAGGCCGATAACGCCTGGTATCGCGCGATCTGGACCGAATGTGCGGAAATGCTCGACCATTATGGCTGGAAGTGGTGGAAGCACCAGCAGCCGGACCTGGAGCAGGTGCAGCTAGAGCTGGTGGATATCATGCATTTCGCCATGAGTGACTACCTGCTGCAGGACGCCGATAACGCCGAGGTCGCCGCGCGTATCGAAGCCGAATTGGCCGACCCACGACAATGCCAGGACATTCGTGCGGCGATCGAAGTCATGGCGCAAACCACGATCGCACAGCAGTCGATGCATTTTTCCGATTTCGCCAACATCATGGCCTTGATCGAAATGGATTTCGACCAGCTTTACCGTACCTATGTCGGTAAGAACGTGCTGAATTTTTTTCGACAGGATCATGGCTACAAGGACGGCAGCTACGTCAAGATATGGCATGGCAGGGAAGATAATGAACATCTCGCAGAGTTGCTGATTGCTCTCGATAGTAACAGTGCTGATTTCCGTGAAGCTGTCTACCAGGGACTCAAGGCTCGCTACCCGGCCTGATTATCGCCAGATCCAAATCCTGAAATAATCCGCTTTAAGCCTGACTTGGGCCGTCATCCATTGGCATGCTCTATTGGGACGGGCCAAAAAATTGAAAACTAGATTAAAACCTCGATGGCAGGCTCGCTGCCCCCTACAAAAATGCTGCAATCTCGCGAACAGAAAGCGCAGTGTATAGGGGAAGCTCAATACCCGGCTGGATTCCCACGAAATACGCGGATTATGCCTACTATAAGTTCGGCAATAACATCGGTGCGGATCTTTACTCTTCTTCGTCTGGGACGGCGTTGATGATCGACATCATTGGCTCCACCGGATACCTGAACGGATAAAGCCTGTCCCCAATCTGGGCCATCAGGCCTACCCATTTACTATCACTGGAGTAGACAACGTAGTGGTTCTCGATGTCGTTGACGTTTTCCCACAGCGTATCGTCTAGGCTCAGACATGTATGACCCACGATAAGCGGCGTATTCTTCGCCACATCGAGACACTTGCGGAATCTTTTTACATCAGACTTGGCGTAACCCGATGGCCGATTCTCTTTCCTCAAGCGGTTGTCTGCGAGCTCTTTATACAGTTTCCGATTCTTTCTGATATTGATGATCTTGTCCAGGCTTGTAGAAGATACCGGGGGGGCGGCGTGGCAGGCAACGAAATGCCTGGAATATGCGACAAACGGCAGCAGTTCATAGAACCGACTCATCTCCTTTTTGTAGGCCTTGCCGCGCTGTTTTTGTAGCGTCTTCTCCCAGAGCAGCCCCTGTGGAATGCCGTTCTTCGCTATTTCCTCCGAAAAACTATCGTGATTTCCCCTGACATAGAACACCTGTTTCGGGAAGAGGACTTTGAGTTTGAAGATAAGGTCCATTATCAACATGGAGCTCACCATTTCATCCAACACGGTATCGCCCTCGGGGTGGACGGCGTCCCCAAGAATCACCAGGGTCGCGCGGCCCGCATCCAGCGCTTCCAGAAAATTGTTCTGGCTCAATACCACAAGCAGATTGTCGACCTTGGCATGGAGGTCTGCCACAATGATGACTGCCGATTCATCGGGCAGCGCAACGACACCGCCTGGCCTGCCGTCCTTATCCCTGGGACGATACTTTTCATGTTCAAGGATCTCGTTGACCTCTTGCAGCAGTGCGATTGCTTCATCGGGCGGAAGCAATGCGATGGGATTGCCAAAAATCTCCCTCAATCTGCGCAGCTTCTGCTGCCGCCAATTGACTACCCGTCTCACCTTTTTATCCTCAAACAATGGTGCGATGCAGGGCCCTGGGTCGGGAACGCGGCCCTGGAAGGTCAGCCATCCATCTTCGTTGCTGATGCTCAGCTTGCGCGCAGCTGTGTCTGAAGAAATATTGAGAATTGCGCGCTGCTCCGGATCGCTGCCACCCAGGGTAACCGTGTCGTCGTCCTGAAGACGATAGAACCGACAGATGTCCGAGTAGAATATGTCCGGGTCAAACAGGATGTAGTTATTCGCCGCAACGCTGTCGCTATCGCAAATCAGTGCCGGCTCCGGATACAGATGCAGTGCCTTGCTGCCTGGATAGAGGTTTATCTGAAAAGGATAATCCTTGATGTGCGCCTTGATCTTCTTCGTGTTGGACAAATGGTAGGTATCCTTGATGTCCACCTCTTGGCTCCAAAACAGGTTCGGAAATGCGCTCTTGAGGAGATTCCTGAGTAGTTTTCGGACCTTGAACCGCGCCATCTTAACCGCTCCCGGATTGAATGATTTCCAGGGGGACCCCGTCGGTTCCCTCGCGGATATAGACAATCAAACCGCTGCGGCATAAATGAAGCGCGGCCATCTGATAGATCATGATCTGATTTTCTACCCGTTTCAGGTTCACCCCCTCGTCGACATGATGCAGTCCATATTTCTTCTTGCGCCGACGCCGCTGCGCGAACAGCATTTCCGCCTTCGGTATCAGGAACTCGAAAGCATAGCGTTTGCGCCAATTGACGGAAAAGAAATACCGTTTTGGCGGCGGTATCATGATTCTCTCCAGATCCAGTTCCGGCGGTGTCAGCGATTCGATCCATTCCTCGTCGAACACCGCCAGGGCGTCTTTATATCCCTGGCACGGAAAGCCAAGATGGATCTCGCGGGGGCGCAGGTTGAGGGCCTGTGCCTTCCACCATTTGTTCAGCGACAGATCGATATAGCCTTCATCGGGCCAACCCTGCAGTTTGCGCACCAGGGTGCTCTTTCCAGCACCTGGCGGGCCGGTTATTAACAGTTGGCGAAAGGTGATATC
The DNA here is from genome assembly GCA_049666745.1 of Gammaproteobacteria bacterium. Lineage (GTDB taxonomy): Bacteria > Pseudomonadota > Gammaproteobacteria. Next base: position 7,403 of record JBATHL010000513.1, on the reverse strand, counting down.
GGCCGGAAATTTCACGCCTTTTATCGTCTGCAGATCCACGATGGGCCTGGTCTTTAGCTGGAAGGTACCATAGTCTGGATCAGGCATCGAATTCATAAAGCGTAACGCGAAAGCCCACGTGATTCGAGGGCTTTTCAGGTTTCCGGGACCGAGTCAGCCAAACATGCCCTTGAACAGGAAAAAGAACAAGGCGGCGAGAATTCCGCCCGCGGGCAAGGTGACGAACCAGGACAGGAGAATACCTCCAACGACACGCATATCGATGGCGCCGACGCCGCGCGCGAGGCCCACACCCATGACGGCACCCACCGCAATCTGGGTGGTCGACACCGGCAGGCCGGTCTTCGATGCCAGCACGACAGTCGTGGCGGCAGCCAGCGTCGCACAGTAGCCTCGCGTCGGCGTCAGCTCGGTGATCTTGGTGCCAATGGTCTCCATGACCCGGTACCCCATGGTGCTCAGACCAATGACGATGCCGGCACCACCGAGGAGGAGGATCCATAGCGGTAAACCGGCCTTCTGTGCGACCTCGCCGCCACTCTGGACGATGGAAACCACCGCCGCTAGCGGACCGATAGCATTGGCCACGTCGTTTGATCCATGCGCGAAGGCCATTGCGGCCGCGGTGAAGAGCATTAGCGGCACAAATACCTTCTCCACGCTGGCGTAATGGTATTCCTTGTCCGCCTCCGGGTCGACCTTGACTCTGTTGATGAGAAGCTTACCGATGAAGGCGAGAACGATACCGATGGCGGTTGCGGTAACCAGGCTCTGTACAACAGAGAGCTCGAAATCAAGGTGTTTGAGGCCTTTGAACAGCGTGACCAGGCCAACGATCCAGCCGACCAGGAAGACATAAACCGGGCCCCAAAGCTTGGCTTTTTCGAACGGTTTTTCCGTGTTCAGGATCAACTTGCGGATACTGATCATCAGCAACAGAGCGATAGCACCGCCGATCAGGGGCGAAACCAGCCAACTGGCAACGATATTCCCGATCTTGCCCCAGTTGACCGCGTCGATCCCGATGCCCACGGAGGCGAAGCCGACGATGGCGCCGACAATGGTATGGGTGGTGGAAACGGGCCAGCCCCGAGTGGAGGCAAGCATGAGCCAGATCGCGGCTGCCAGCAGCGCCGCCAGCATCCCGTAGACCAGTAACTCCGGATTACCGGCAATCGAACTGGGGTCGATGATACCCTTACGGATGGTCTTGGTTACCTGCCCGCCGGCGATGAATGCGCCGGCGAACTCGAAAATAGCGGCGATGATAATCGCTTGCTTGACGGTGATGGCCCCGGAACCGACGGGCGTGCCCATGGCATTGGCCACATCGTTGGCGCCGATACCCCAGGCCATATAGCCACCAAAAATTATGGCCATAACCAGAAAGACTGTGCCCCACTCGCTAATAATTTCCATAGCGCCCTCCTATTTTTTCTTAGTTTGTTGAATCACCATGCCGGCTGCATCAAGGTCTGTTCGAATGTACAAAAATCGAGCAGAGTAAATCACAGGCCCAGGCACTTCCTCTTAGCCTCCGTTAACGGGCTATCAGCAGGCGCATGCGATCACCTGCTTTTTCGGCATAATCCGCCATATCTCCGATCCACTGAATCATCTGATACCAGAACATCACCGACACGGGTTTCATTTCGTCCTCCCTGGCGAAGAGGATCTGTGTCAGCTTCACACCCATCTCGTCGGTCTCGTCCTCTATCGCACTGAGCTGCTCCACCATATCCAGGACACTGGCAGCTTCGCGTCCGCTGAAGCCGGCACTGATCAACTCATCCATCTCTTCGATTATTTTTGTTGCAAGGTCGCAGGCATCAACACATCGCTGCACCAGCTCCCGCAGCGGCTCCGCCATGCCCTCTGGCACCGTCATATCACGCTCGATCATCAGACCTGCAATATCCTGAGCGGTGTTAGCCATGCAATCCTGCATATTCAGCAAATCGAGCAGGTCGCGTCGATCCACAGGCAGAAACAGACTTTTCGGCAGTGAGGCACGCAGTTCATGCTCGAGGTCGTCTGCCTCCTGTTCCTTGGCGAAGATGAGGTCTTTCACCTTGACGACCTCGGCCTGGTCTCCCGCAATGAGCGCTTCGAAAAGGGCGGGCACATGCGCTATACACTCGGCGACAATCCGCATGTGTGCCTGCATTGGTTTGAACGGTGACCTTCCAAGCAGGGAGGCAATTGGATTTGTAGTTCGCATGCGAACCTCCAGTCGATGAAATGGGGAACAGTGATCACGCCACTTTGTGGCGAGTGCTTTGAGTATACCCCAATCTTTTTATAGAAAAAGTTGATGTGGGTCAACTGTTGAGGTAACGAGGGCGTATCAACATAGCTTCAGGCAACAGGTGAGGGTCCGCATCTGCCCGAAGAACGAAGCTCAGCAGGCATGACAGATGGCGGGCTGACAAACGGGCTTTGCAATACGGATGTAAGTGTCTATCCTGCTGGGATGCGCGTCATTCTTACCAGGCACTATCAGACACGATTCAATGCGGACGGCCGGATACTGGGCTGGGGGAATTCACCGCCTTACCATGACTGGAAGGACAATGTCGATTTTATCGATACCCGTTTGCATGAAAATGGCATCAACTTCGATGCTGTTTATTCGAGTGACCTGGAACGCGCCCAAGAAACCGCGAAGATATATGCCGATTCCTTCGGTACACCCGAAGTCATCAGCATTCCGGAACTGAATGAAATCAATTACGGAAAGCTACAAACCAGGAAAAAGTCCTGGGTTAGCAAACATTACCCGCAACATAAAAAAGATCCAGACCTGGTGTATCCGGATGGCGAGAGTTTTCGTCAGATGCAGCAACGCAGCGTTCAATATCTCTCCTCCCTGGCGTTAGCGCATCCCCAGCACACGGTTCTGATTGTTTCGCATGCGGGTGTGATCAGGGGTATTGTCAGTCATTTCCTCGGCCTGGAATATGCCAGCAGCCTCAAACACAGCATATCGTTCCGCTATATCGGGGATTTCCTGTTCAACGGGAATAACTGCGTGCGTTACGACGAACTCGGCAAGCCTTCCGGATTTGTGCGTGATGGCGTCATCGAGATACCCTTTTCCAGGCCAGGTTCTAATTCCTGATCGTGTCCTGGTAAAGACCGGGCACAATGAGTTCGGCCTATATTGATTACCTGGTCTATGCCAGAATTTCCGTCATTCCAGGTTATCCACAAATGCTTTTGCACCAAAAACTTTTTCCGGCGTGTTGTCAAATTTCTCGGCCAGGGTCGCAATGGTAAAGCGCATGATTTCGGAGAAAATCTTGTCCCGGTTTTCATTGACTGCAATGTGGATATTAGCCCGGTCAGCCTCCGATAGCAGGTAAGTTTGCAGGCGCCAGATTTCGTCAAAATATTGCAGGTAATGCTCTGCACCGCGGTCCGGTACATTGGTGCTGCGGTCTTTAATTCTATGTTGCAGGTGCTTGCGCTTTAACAAACCCAGCATCACCGGTATCACCACGGCATCGGTCTCGGTCTGCAGTTTTTCCATGAAGGCGGGATGAATGTGCACGCCCTCCAGTACCAGCGACACGTGTTCGCGCGTAGCGCGGTCTACGACGGCTTCGATTGCAAGCGAAAGTAAATCGGCCTGGCTGCGGTAACCCTGTACCAGTAGCGCTTCGGATACATCACCTTTGCTCTTTTTCCGGCGAGGTAAACCCTTCCAGGCGGTAAAGGATGACTGGTGTAACACCGGCATCAGCTGTTCAGGAATCATGGTGCGCATGACTTCACGCAGCATGTCCGTGGACTGGGTGCGAACTATTTCCAGCCGGTTCGCAAGCATGTTCGCCGTGGAACTCTTGCCGCAACCGGCGGTACCTCCAATCAGAAAAATTAACTCACGGCCACTATTGATAAAATCGTGCCACACCAGCCAGCGATGGGCGACGGCGGGCCCGAGTTTGCTGGATTGGCGCAGGTACCGGTATATCAGCATTGCCAGGTTTCTGGATTTAATGGTTTTGATAGACTTGTTAGTTAGGTGTTCCTGCAGCATCTGCACCACGTCATCCGATTCTTTGGATTTGAGTCCAATGGTTTCGAGGCTATTTCGAAATTTGAGTCGTGAAAACGGATTGATGCGCCCACACTGCTGCTCAACCTCGACCGTCAACGGGCTATTGCGATTTTCGTAACGATAGACAGCATTCTCCTTTCCTAGCGACGTTAATCTTTCAATCACCATGTGATTGAGATCGACCGTGGAAATCAGTTTGGTGTCGGAGAGTTCGTTGCGTATTTCAGAGGCAATGTGGGAGGCTTCGTCGAATTCCAGGCCCGCGTCCTGCAGGCTGCGAATCAGAATTCCCCTCAGAAACGGAATCCGCGTTTCCTCAAGATCTTCTACAAGTGTTTTAGCCAAGTGACTCCCGCGTGGCAGGGTTGGGTGAATAACAGAATTACTCTACTATTTTATGCCGGAATGACGGATATGCAAATAAAGAAATGCTGCGAATTATTTACGCAACGATTTATGGAGTTGAAAGATGCGATAGTTATCCGTAGCGTCCTTCGATGTAATCTGCCGTTTCCTGGTGCTGCGGTGTGACGAACATGTCGGCGGTATCGGTATGTTCGATGACTTTACCCATCAGCATGAAGATACACTCTTCACTGGCGCGACGGGCCTGGGCCATGTTGTGGGTTACGATCAGAATCGAGTATTTTCCACGCAGCTCCCAGATCAGTTCCTCGACCGCGGCGGTACCCTTCGGGTCGAGCGCCGAACAGGGTTCATCCATTAGCAGGATGCTGGGTTTAACCGGTAACAACCGGGCGATACATAATTTTTGCTGTTCTTCCAGTGACAATTCGGTTGCCTTGCGTTTGAGGTGATCCTTGACCTTGTCCCACAGCAAAACCTGTTGTAATGCCTCCTCAACAATCTCATCCTCGTCATCGCGGGTGTATTTTTTATCCCGGTTGTGCAGCTTGTGGCCGAACAGGATATTCTCGCGAATCGATGTCGGCAGCGGATTGGGTCGTTGAAATACCATGCCGACCTGTTTTCGGACCTGCACCAGCTCCACTTCGGGGTTGTAAATGTTATTGCCAAACACGTCGATGGAACCATCGATACGAACGTAACCAAGGCGTTCGTTAATCCGGTTAACGCTGCGCAAAAAAGTAGACTTACCGCAGCCCGAAGGGCCAATCATCGAGGTAACCACCCCCTGCTTTATTTCCAGGTTGATATTGTACAGTGCCTGAAAGTCGCCGTACCAGAGATTCAGCGCCGCAGTTTTGATGGCCAGTTCTGTGCGAGATTCTGTTTCTGTTTGCATTTCTATCTCGGTTGCATTCATATCCATACTCACCGCCATTAGCCGAAGCGGCCTTCAATATAATCGGTGGTGCGCGAATCTTTAACCTGGCCGGTAAACAGCGCTTCGGTATCGCCGATCTCGACGCATTCCCCGTCGAGAAAGAACGCGGTGCGATCGGCCAGGCGTCGTGCCTGCTGCACCAGGTTGGTGACCAGGATAATGCTCATTTCGGGTTTAAGTTCTTTCAGTACATCCTCGATGCGCATCGTGGTCACCGGATCCACCGCGATCGAGAACTCATCCAGCATCAGCAGTTCCGGTTCCTGTGACAGTGCCCTTGCGATCGTCAGGCGTTGCTGCTGGCCACCGGATAACAGGCTGCCAAGAGAATCCAGGCGGTCCTTGACCTCGTCCCACAAGGCCGAGCGGGTCAGGCAACGTTCGACGATGACGTCTAGCTCCGCTTTCTCGCGAATACCGCGCAGGCGTGGCACAAAGGCCACGTTTTCATAAATAGTCAACGGCAGTCCTACCGGCAGGGGAAAAACGACGCCAATCCGATTGCGCAGCGCATATACATTGCGCACGTCGCGAATGTTGGTGCCATCGAACAGGATTTCACCGTCGACCGACATTTCGCTGTTGAAGTCATTCATCCGGTTCAGGGCTTTAAGGAAGGACGTCTTGCCGGCGTTGGCGGGGCCGATGATGCCGAAAATCTCATTTTCCTTTACATCCAGGGTGATTCCCGAAATTGCAGTGTCCGAACCGTAGCGGATAGCGACGTCACGCACCTCGAGCTTGACTGCCGAGTCCCGCACGCTTGCCGTGTTTGTCATGTCTTCTGCCGCGCTTACCATTTCTTCTTCCCGCGCAGATGCATGCGCAACGCAATCGAGGCACTGTTCATCAGCAATACCATCGAAATCAGGACCAGTGCGACGCCGTATGGCAAGGCCTCAGGAACATTAGGTACCTGGGTCGCCACCACGAACAGATGCAGCGACAGGGCCATGGTTTGATCGAACACGCTCTCGGGTAGAATCGGGATGAAAAACGCTGCGCCGGTGAACATGATCGGTGCGGTCTCGCCGGTGGTGCGCGAAACCTCGAGAATGACGCCGGTCAGAATGCCGCTGACCGAATTGGGTAATACCACGCGCCGAATGGTTTGCCAGCGCGTGGCGCCCATGTTCCAGCAGGCTTCCCTGAACGCATGCGGTACCGCCTGCAGCGATTCGCGGGTCGCGACGATGACAACCGGCAGGGTCATGACGGCGAGCGTCATGCTCGCGGCCAGGATACTGGTGCCGAAACCGAAAAAGATGACGAAGGCGCCGACACCAAACAAAGCGTGTACGATTGATGGCACGCCAGCCAGGTTGATGATCGCGAGGTTGATGGTGCGCGTGAACCAGTTATCAGCCGCGTATTCACTCAGGTAGATGGCCGCCGCGACGCCGACCGGAACCGAAATCACCAGCGCCACGCCAACTATCCAGACGGTTCCCAGCAGGGCAGGGAAGATACCGCCTGCGGTCATGCCGTCGGTGGGAAAGCTGAATAGAAAATCGAAAGAAATGATGGGGCTCCCTTTAACGATCAGCGTTGTCAAAATGATTAGCACCGGTAATATCAGCAGTCCGGCCATGAGCATAAACAGGATGCGAAACAGGTTTTCGGTCCGCTTGGCGCTGACGTTAAGCTCGGTTTCGATGAACTGGTTTTCGATAATTCCTGTGCTCGCCATGATTTATCCTAACTCTTGCGTATGCCGCGGACGATCAGGTCGGCGGACAGGTTAATAATGAAGGTGATGGTAAAAAGGAAAATCCCGATCGTAAATAACGCCTGGTAGTGTGGCGATCCCACCGCGGTCTCGCCCAGTTCTGCCGCAATGGTCGCGGTCAGCGCGCGCACCGAATCGAATATGCTGTCGGGCATGTTAATCGCGTGTCCCGTCGCCATCAGTACCGCCATAGTTTCGCCGAAACCGCGGCCGACACCGAGTAGCACGCCGCCCAGCAGGCCATTCTTGGCTGCGGGTAGCACGGTTTTATAAATGACCTGCCAGCGGGTTCCACCGAGGGC